>CAXTJW010000118.1:4437-9341 GCA_964244305.1 uncultured Acetobacteraceae bacterium | reverse complement strand
CTGCCGCTGGTGAACGACGTGTTGACCCTGCGCAGCTTCGTGCCGGAAGGCCAGGCCGAGAAGCTGCCGTTGCTCGCCGATGCCGCGATGCTGCTGGGCCCGACGCTCGATGTGCATCCGGCGGGGTCGCGTCCCGATGCGGCCGCGCTGCGGCAGTCGGCGGAGTCGGCCGCGGCGGCGCTGCAGGGCGTGCGGGACAAGCTGCCGGCGGACAGCACGCTGGCCGCCATCGCCGCCGACCTCGCGGCATTGGCCAAGGCGCCCGATGGCGTCCTCATTGCGGCCGACGCCGCGTTGACCCGGTTCCTGCCGCTGCAGCTCGACCGCCTGCGCCTGGCGCTGTCCGCCACGCCGACCGCCGAGGCGGACGTGCCGCCCGATATTGCCCGCGACTGGGTGCTGCCGGATGGCCGCGCGCGGCTGCAGATCGTGCCGAAGCGGGCGGCGCGGGGCAGCGACGGCCTGCACCACTTCGTCGATCAGGTGCACGAGGTCGCGCCGGACGCCGGGGGGGCGGCGGTCAGCATCACCGCCAGCGCCGACACCATCGTCGCGGCGTTCCGTACGGCGGCGATCTGGGCGCTGATTTCGATCGCCGTTATCCTGGCCCTGACGTTGCGCCGGGTCGGCGACCTGTTCCTGGTGCTGGCGCCGCTGCTGCTGTCGTCGATGCTGACGGTGGTTGCGGCGGTGCTGCTGCCGCTGCCGCTCAACTTTGCCAACATTATTGCGTTGCCGCTGCTGCTGGGAGTGGGCGTCTCGTTCAACGTCTATTTCGTCATGAACTGGCGCGCCGGGCGCGATCATCCGCTGGGTTCTGCCACGGCGCGCGCGGTGCTGTTCTCCGCGCTGACGACGGCAACCGCCTTCGGCTCGCTGGCGTTGTCCCGGCATCCCGGCACTGCCAGCATGGGCGCGTTGTTGCTGCTGAGTCTGGGGTGCACGCTGCTGAGTACGATGCTCTTCGTACCGGCGCTGCTGGCGCAGGTGCGGCCCCCGAAATGACGCGGCCCTACTCGCCCGGCCCGCCGCCAAACGCCTGATCCGGCGGATCGGCGGCCTGGCGCCATATGCTGGGTATCGCATCCCATAAGGGGCGGTTGCCCGCCCGCACCTGTGGGCTGGGATGCACGCTTTCGAGCAGGCGCAACCCATCTAACACGGGACGCGCCCGCGCTGCCGTGCGGCCGACCAGCACGGCGGTCCGCAGCCGCGGCAGCAAAGCAAGCAGGCCGCGCAGTTCCAGCAACCCGGCTGTGCGCTCCATCGCGGTGACCCGGATCGTCCCGTTCCACCACGGGATCGCGTTCCAGATGACGGTACCCCTTCGTGGCAGGCCGGCCTCGATCATGAAGCGGTGGATCGCTTCGGCGGTGCCGCTATTGTTGTCGCGGCTGACGAAGGAGGGCGTCTCGGCGGCTGTCGGTCCCGGCTTTTCCAGCAGGAACAGCGTTTGAGCCCCGGTCCCGCCATCCAACGGGTCGAAATCGGGGACCGTTGTGCCGGGCCGCATGCGCAGTCGTGCCGCATAGGCGCAGAGCGGGACCATATGCGGCTGCGATAACATCGCGTGGCGGTGTTCGCGAATGGCCGGGTTGCGCAGGGTTCGCGGCTGGCTTGGCGGCGAACCCTGCGGCAGTGCGGCCCGAGATTGTGGGCTACTTCGCAGGAGTGGGCACGGTCTTGTCGAATGCGGCCGAGGGCTGTTCGGCGGTGGATCCGGTGGGGGCGGCCGGCGTAGCCTGCATGGCCCCGCTCGGCGACGCAGCGCCGTCGGTGGAGCCGATTACGCCGGTGCTCGGCGCGCCCTGCGGCATCGTCGCGGCACCGGCCGGCAGGCTGTTCGACGGCTGCGGAGCGCCTTCGGAGTTGGAAGCCGGCGGCGTCTGCGTCGTGCCGCCCTGAGCCATTGCCGGCCCGGCGAGCAGCAACGCGGCCAAGGCCGTAAGGATAGTGATGCGCATCGTGATCTCCGTGTTGCCCGGTTCCGGCATCGGCGATGTCGGTCGCGGGTTGGTATGAGCGTTACAACTGCGCAGCCTGCAAACAGTTCGCTTGCGGTTGTGAAGGTAGCGTTGCAACCTCACTGCCATACGGAGGAACCGTAAGACGCCCCGCGGTGGAACCGTAATACGCCCTGGCGCGCTCTCATTCGGCTCGTCACCGAAAAGGAAATGCCTGATGGCCGCCCGCCGCTCCGATTTGCCCAGCCATAACCAGCAAGCCAGCCAACTCCGGGACCAACTGCGCGGCCTGCTGCCCGAAAGCCTCCAGCCAGCGGCCGAGTCTGTGGCCAACGAGGCCGGCGACGGCATGCAGAAGCTGCTCAGCTATGCGCAGCTTGCCGCGGAGTATCAGGAGCCGATCATCGCCTTGCTGCGGCGCCTCCTAGGGCGCGCACCCGCCGAGGCGGCTGCGATATCGGCGGCGAGGGCTGCTTCGGCGCCCGAGCGGCGTTTCGGCGTGCGTCCGGTCGTCGCGGTCGGCATCGTGGTGGGCCTCGGCCTGGCCGGCTATGGCGTGATGCGGGTCGTCCAGGACCTCAACAGGAATGCCTGACAAAAACACGGCGCAGTCAGACCGCGAAACCGGATCGTCTCCCGCGCAAGCAGCCACCGCGGACGCGTCGCGCGGCATGACCCTGTTCGTGCTGATCGTGGCCACGCTGTATTTCGGCAAGGAGGTCCTGGTTCCGCTCACGCTGGCATTGCTGCTGGCGTTCGTGCTGGCGCCGCTGGTGGCCCTGCTGCGCCGCCTCCGGATCGGCCGCATCCCGGCGGTGCTGCTGGCCGTGCTCGCCGCGATCGGCCTGGTGCTCGCGATCGGCAGCGTGATCGGCACGCAACTCGCCCAGCTCACGACTGGCCTGCCGGAATATGCGACCACCGTCGAGCAGAAGGTCGATAAGCTGCGCGAAGCCACCGTCGGCCGGCTCTCGCGCTTCACCAGCAAGATCGGCAACCAGGCCGGGGCGCCTGCGGCCAATGCGCCGCAATCGGCGCAAACGCCGGAGTCGCCGCAGCGCGCGCCGGCGCCCGACGCGCAGCAAGCGACCGCCAACCCGCTCGAGCTCGCCGAGCGCTACCTGTCGCCGATCCTCTCGCCGCTCGCGACCTTCGGCATCATCTTCGTGGTGGCGATTTTCGCCCTGATGCAGCAGGAGGACCTCCGCGACCGGCTGATCCGCCTGTTCGGCTCCAGCGACATGCATCAGACGACGGTTGCGATCGACGACGGCGGGCGACGGCTCAGCCGCTATTTCCTGACCCAGCTTTGCGTCAACGCCGTCTTCGGCCTCGTGATCGGTGCCGGGCTGTTCTTTATCGGCGTGCCTAACCCGGTGCTCTGGGGCATCCTGTCGGCGTTGATGCGCTTCGTGCCGTATATCGGCTCGTTTATCGCCATCGTGCTGCCGTTCGCGCTCGCCGCCGCCGTCGATCCCGGCTGGTCCATGCCGCTCTGGACGCTCGGGCTGTTCGTCGTCGCCGAGGGCCTAACCGGGCAGGTCATCGAGCCGCTGGTTTATGGCCACAGCACCGGGCTTTCGGCGTTCGCGGTCATCGTCGCGGCGATCTTCTGGTCGTGGCTCTGGGGTCCGATCGGGCTGATCCTCTCCACGCCGCTCACGCTTTGCCTCGTCACGCTGGGCCGCCATGTCGACCAGCTGGAGTTTCTGGACGTGCTGCTGGGCGATACGCCTGCGCTCACGCCGACCGAGGCGTTTTATCAGCGCATCCTGACCGGCGACGTCGACGAAATGCAGGACGAGGCCGAGCGCACGCTGAAACAGCGCTCGCTTTCGACCTATTACGACGAGGTCGCGCTGAAGGGCCTGCAGCTCTCCGCCAATGACAGCCAGCGCGGCGTGCTGAGCCACGCGCAGCTCGACAAGGTCAGGAACACGATCAAGGCCCTGGTCGATGGGCTGGCCGACCATGACGACGTGCAGCCGCCCGAGAAGCCGCCGCACCCTGACGAGAGCGCCACCGGTCCGGCCCCGGCGCGGGGCGCCCTGCCCAACAACCCGAGCCCGGACGGCATGGCGCCGCCGATGGCGGATCGCGCGCCGGCCTGGCGGAGCGAGCAGCCCGTGCTGTGCATCGCCGGGCGCGGTCCGCTGGACGAGGCGGCGTCGACGATGCTGGTGCAGCTCCTTGGCAAGCACGGGCTGGGCGCGCGCCTGACGCCCTATGAGGCAGCGTCGCGCGACCAGCTGGGAACGCTTGATGTGACGGGCGTCGCGATGGCCTGCGTCTCCTACCTCGACATCAGCGGCAGCCCGGCGCACCTGCGGTATTTGATGCAGCGGCTGCGCCGGCGGCTGGCTCCGGGCACCCCGATCCTGGTCGGCCTCTGGCCCACGCAGGACGCCGCGCTCACGGACAAGCCGACGCAATCCGGCATCGGCGCCGACTATTTCACCAGTTCGCTGCGCGACGCCGTCAACGCCTGTTTGAAGGCGTCGCGGAGCGCGCAACATCAGGCGTCGCGGAGCGCCTAGCTTGGCTGGTCTTGACCGAGCTTGGGCGTTTGTCGGCGGCGGACGCGTCGCGCGGGCCCGCTGTCCGCAGCATGTCCGCAACCCCGTCCGCAAGCTGGCCAAGCCCCTTGCTCATGGCCGCGACCAGCTCCCCCGTGCCCGCTCCGGCGGGCTGCACCATGATACGCACCACGCGCGTCGCCGCCGAGGCGCGCGCCGTCCCGCGTGAGACCGCGACCTGCGCCAGCAATACCGCCTGCCCGGACGCATCGGCGTCGAAGCGCTGGATGTCCATCTCGATCGTCGCGTCCGCCTCGGCCGTGATCGACCCGGCCGAAGTGAACACGCTCGTCCCCGGCAGGCGCGTGTTGAGGTCTTCGGCCAGGATGCGCGCAACCAGGTCGCCGAACGGCTCCCCCCACCG
>CAXTJW010000118.1:0-4337 GCA_964244305.1 uncultured Acetobacteraceae bacterium | reverse complement strand
GCCGGCCCGGCCTCTGACCAGCGCCTCGGGATGCCGGTCGAGGAAGTCGGCCAGCAGCCGGATCGAACGCGCGGTGTCGCCCACCTGAGTCATGGCCCGTTCCAGCTCCCGTTGAAATTGCGAGTTGCTGCCGTAGCTCGCGTCGATCGACCCGAAGGTCCGGCCCGCCTTCGCCACCGCGTCCTGCAGGCCATTGGTGATCTCGGGCAGGCGCCGCAGGGTTGGGGCCAGCCCGGCGTCGGTCTTGCGCACGAGGTCCTGCACGCTGGCCATCGCGCCGGACGCCGACCGCAGCGCGCCGTTCAGGTTCTGCCCGATCTCGTCGAGCGGCAGCCGGCCCAGCTTGCCGGCGATGTCCTCCGCCGCGAACAGGATGTTGCTGAGCCCGCCGCTCCTGCTCGGCAGCACAACGTCGGCTCCGTTCACAATAAGCTCCGCCGGGGCGGCGTCCGGCACGAAATCGAGCGCCAGGACCATCTGCCCGGTCAAGTAGCTCGCCGTCTGCAACTGCGCCCGCATGCCCCGGCTCACGAGGCGCCGTGCAACATCCAGCGGATCGCTCTTGGCGAGGGTCTTTTCACTCAGGATGCGCTCGGGCTGCACCTCGATCCGCACCCGCACCCGCACGTTGCCGTTGGCGGGATCCAGCTCCAGGGCGACCTCGGTCACGGTGCCGACCTGGATGCCATAAAACTCGACCGACGCCCCGCGGCTCAGCCCACGCACCGAGCTTTCGAAGTAGGTGACGAACTCCTGCTTGGTGGAGTAGCCCGACGCCTGGGCCTCGGCGTAGTTGTTGTAGAGTGGAAACTCGGTGCCGGCCTCGGATGGCGGCGCGTCAGCCTGCCGGCTTGGAGAATCGAATGCGACGCCGCCCGACAGCAAGGCCTGCAGGCTCGCCAGCTCGACATGCACGCCCTCGCCGCTGACCTGTACCGAGACGCCGGACGCGTTCCAGAAATGCGTGCCCGTACGCACGAAATTGTCGAAGGGCGCGCGGATAAATAGCTGTACCGACACCGGCCCGGTGCCGTCGCCGATGTCGTAGCCCAGCACCTCGCCCACCGTGATGTCGCGGTAGAACACCGGCGCGCCCGGCCCTAGCGATCCGATCCGCTGGGCCTTGACGGCGAAGGTGCGGCCGGGCTCGCCGGAGCGGACGCCCGGCGGTTGTTCCAGCCCGGTGAACTCCGTCCGCCGCTCGCCGTCGCGTCCGCCGGGGTCCATCTCGATGTAGCTGCCGGAGACGAGCGTCTCGATCCCCGCGAGGCTGCCGGAGCTGATGCGCGGCTTCACCACCCAGAACCGCGCCATGTCGGTCAGATAGGGGTCGGCCTCGCGCCGCATGCGGACCGTGACGATGACGTGCGACATGTCGTCCGACAACCGGATGGTCTCGACTTGGCCGAGTTCGACCGCCTTGTGCCGCACACGCGTTTGCCCGGCGACCATGCCGTCGCCGCTTCGGAAGCTGAGGGTCACGAGGGCGCCCTGCTGCGACACGGTGCGAAAGCCGAGCCAGGCGGCGATCGCGGCCGCGACCAAAGGGATAAGCCAAATCAAAGAGATGCGGCTGCGCCGGACATTTGCCTCGGGCTCGGGCGTTCGGGGACCAGGCCGCCCCGGGATGGGCGAACCGGAGTTGGGCGGCGGGGGTGGATCGCTCATGCTTCGGTCTCCGCTTCGTCGCATCCGGTTTGCCCCGCCGCGTCCCACATCAGGCGCGGGTCGAAGCTGAAGGCGGCCAGCATCGTCAGGATCACGACCGCCGCGAAGCATACGCCGCCCAGCCCGGGATTAACGGAGGCCAGCAGCCCCATCCGGACCAGCGCCACGAGAATGGCCAGCATGAACACGTCGATCATGGACCAGCGCCCCAGCACGTCGACCAGGCGATACAGCCGCGTGCGGTCGCGCAGGTGCTTCGTCGCGCCGCGCTGGGTCGCGATCAGCAGGTAGGCCAGGCTGATGAGCTTCAGCACCGGCACCATGATGCTGGCGCTGAACACCAGCAGCGCCAGCGGCCACATGCGATACTCGATCAACTCCTGCACGCCGCCCAGGATGGTGCTGGGATGGCCGCTGCCAAAGCGGATGAGCGTCAGGATGGGATAGAGGTTGGCGGGAACATAGAGCGCCGCCGCCGAGAGCAGCAGCGCCCATGTCCGCGCGATGCTGTTGGGCTTGCGCACCTGCAGCGGCGCGTTGCAGCGCCGGCAGCGTGCGCCCGGCGTCCCACGTCCGACCCGGCCGCAGCTATCGCAGCCGATCAACGGGCCGTTGCCCATCGGCGCCGGGGTGCGGCGGCGGCGGCCGATCGCCTCCCATAATGCGTGCTCGTCCAGCCAGGCGTCGGTTGCGACGATCACCAGCATCAGCGCGCCGAGCGCATACAGCGCCAAGCCGACCTGCACCTGCGCCAGCGCGGCCAGGCGGGTGTAGGCGACGAACACGCCGAGCAGGAAGACCTCGATCATGGCCCAGGGCGTGAGGCGCTTGCGCCAGCGTTCCATGGCGGCAAGGATGGATGGCGAGATGTCGGTCTGCAGCCCGATGATGACGGCGGCGGTCAGCCCGAGCTTCAGCACCGGGGCGAGCAGCGTCGTCGCGAGCAGGACGATGGACAACTGCCAGATGCCCTGCTCGTCGAACGCGACCGGCAGCGCGGCGAGCGTCGTGTTCCGCTGCTGCCCGGCCAAGCGCAGCCCGATCAGCGGCGTCGTGGTGGCGACCGCGAACAGCACGAGGCCGGTGATGCTGAAGGCGAGGGTGGTGCCGAGCGCGTCGCGGCGGCGGCGGCGCAACAATGCCCCGCAGCGCATACAGGCCGCGACGTTGCCGGGGCGCATGGCGGGCACCATTTGGAACAGCCCGCACTCCGGGCACTCCCGCATCGCGGCGTCGGGGCCGGCGAGGGGGTAGGTGGCGATGTCGGACATTGAGGGACCAAAACGTGATGGCGAGCGGCCGGTTTGTTACATAGCACATACGGTTGATAGCCAGCACCCCCATGTGGCGTGCGGTTGCGGGGTGCGGCGTGGTTGGGTATATGCTGCGCCTGCGGCCGACGTAGCTCAGTGGTAGAGCAGCTGATTCGTAATCAGCAGGTCCTCAGTTCAATCCTGAGCGTCGGCACCACCATAATGGACTAGCGTCGATTGCCCCGCCGAGCCGGGTCCGGCCCCCCGTTTGCCGTTCACGGGCTCGGCTCCTCCGGTGCGCCGGCGTGCCGGGCCGTCGTCGCGCGGTGCTGATCGGCTGCGATCATGTCGAGCAGGACCGGCCGCGGTTCTGGCCGGACGTCGCCGGCAGGCGTGGTCCAGACTGTCGCAGCCGTTATCGCGGCACCCGCAAGGGTCAGTCGCCGAGCCCAGCGCCGGCTGGGTTGCGGCACCGGCGCTTGTGGAGCCGCCAATGCGGCAAGCCAGGGCGAGATGCCGGCTGCCGCCTCGGGCTCACTGGGCTGGACGCGAAGAGTCTGTCCGGGCTCGGCCGGTTCTAGGGGAAGGCGACCCGGATCAGCCGGGCCGGTAGGACTGGCTCGGCGACGCAAGCTCCGCGCCTAGCATTCCTCTGGTGATCGGCGCTGCATCGTCCGGCGCACCTCTCGTCTCGCTGAAGGAGGGCTGCTCCGCGCGTCGAGGGAGCGCATCTACGCTCGCGACGGGAGCGTCGGCAAGGCTCGCCAACCCGGCGAGTGGCGTCAAGCCGGGAGGTTTGCCGGACTTTGCCGCCGGCTGCTCCGTGGCAGTTTCAGCCGCGGCTGCTGCTGCAGGAGTGGGCGACGCCGGCGGGGCGTCGGCCGTGAAATTCTCGCCGTTCATGGAATAGAGCTCGTTTAGCAGCAGCTCGCTCAGCGCCCTTTCGCCGGGCTTGTCCATCCGGGCGGCACGGTAGGCGAGCCAGTTTTCGCGGGCTTGGTCGAAGATTATTTTCCGCAACATATTCACGGTGACAGCTCCGTTTCCGTTGGCAGGACCGCAGCATCCGGCGAACCTCTCGGTTCGACGCAAACGATAACGTAATGAAAAGCCGCGGGGCGGTCACTAAAAAATTTGCGTTAATGCCAGCCTGACAATGCCAGCCTGTCCCCAACGCCTGGCGTCCAAGCGTTGGGGTCGGGTTGGATCAGCCCAGCGCCCCTCCGAACAGCGCCGTATGCAGGCCGTAGTAAGCCACCAGGAATGCCGCCAAGGTCGCGGAGTAGCTGACCGGGGTCAGGAAGACGGCGCGGCGGCGGACCGGCGTTCCCGCGTCGTCCGCCAAGACTGCCAGCATGGCGGCGATGATGCAGGAATGTCCGATGGCGTCGATCATGCCGAACTCGCCGATGGCGC
>CAXTJW010000117.1:4342-9344 GCA_964244305.1 uncultured Acetobacteraceae bacterium | reverse complement strand
TTCATCGCGAGCGTCGAACCCGAGATCGAGCACGCCGCCGCCGCGTGAACGATCGGCAACCAAGGTGTCGCCACTGCGGAGGTGTGAGAGCACGGCGGTCAGCCCTGGCCGGTCGGCACGCGCGCCGGAGGCATGGTCCTCGAAGACCCGATGGCAGCCAAGCTGCCCCAGCGCATCGCGTCGGAGGTCAAGCTTCTGGTTCGCAGTCGAGACGCGGGCATATCCGATCAACACACCTGGGCCGGCGTTTGACGGGGCAGGACGAGAAGGGACGTGCCTTTTTGTGCCGAAAGCCATATTCGATTCCTGCAGCGGCACGCTGGTTTCGCAACACGGTTACGGCACGATTGTGAGCCTGAAAGCGGCTCCGCGGGTCACATGCGGCTATCGTGCCGGAAATCCTCGCGACAGCTGAGGGGCTTGTTGGGCAACTCGCCTTCACTCAAACAACCGCCCAATGAGAAAACACAGCCCTCCCAATTGGGAGGGTGAAACGCAAATCAGCCCTGTCAGGCGTTCGCCTAGCGATTCGGGCTATTTCGGCTTCTGGATGCCGTATCGTAAGCCATCAAGCAGCAGCATGACCATGCGCTCGGTGTGCGAGCCTGCATCGTCCCCGGAAGCCACGGCGAGGTTCCCGATCGCGCGCAGCAGATCATAGGGCGTAACGTCCGCACGGGTCTCGCCAGCATTGGCGGCAGCAGTCAGCAGCATTGACAATGCGGGTTCAAACCGGCTTCGAAAGTAGTCGGGCAGGGTAGCGAACGCCGGATCACCGGAATGGAGCGCAGCCGCCAACCCCTGCTTGGTGGCCAGAAAGCGCGTGTAGCGCATCAGCCAAGCGGCCAGCGCCTCGATCGGTCCCCGCTCGGCTGCAAGCGGCTCGGCCGCGTCGGCGCAAGCATCGACCTCGCGCCGGAACACCGCAGCCACCAGGTCGGCACGGGTCGGAAAACGTCGGTAAAGCGTGCCCAGCCCAACACCCGCTTGCGTCGCGATCTCCCGGATAGGCGCATCGACTCCCGAGCGGGCGAACACGACCTTGGCCGCTTTCAACAACGCTTCCTCGTTCCTGCGCGCGTCGGCGCGTATTCGCGGCGCAGGTGCCTTGGCATGGCCCGCAGCCGGCGAGGCGACCTCGACTGCATTCCCGGCTTTGAGCGACGCCACCTTTTCGCAAACCCTCCTTGATAAACGGATCGTTGATCCGTATAACAGCATAGCGGATCGCTGATCCGTTTGCCAGTCGAAAGGTGCGCCGTCCTATGTCCAGTCCGTTCGCGGAAGCCGGCGCACACGTCGCCGGCTCATTCACCATCGTCTCCGTAGCCCCCATTGCTCTACCGGCGCATGAGCGTGGCGTGGACCTGCACGTCCGGGTGTCCGCGCCGATCGCGGGCGGCGCGCTGCCCGTGATCATCTTCTCGCATGGCAACGGTCAGTCGCTGCATGCCTACGGCCCGCTCGCAAACTATTGGGCGGCGCATGGCTTCGTCGTAATCCAACCGACGCACCTGGACTCGCGGATGCTCGGCCTCGCTTCGAACGATCCGCGCCGCTTGCAACTCTGGCGCTTCCGCGAGGAGGACCTGCTCCGCATTCTCGACGGGCTCGATCGCATTGAGGGCGAAGCGCCGATGGTCCGGGGCCGCCTCGATCGCACGCGCATTGCGGTGGCCGGCCACTCGTGGGGCGGGCAGACCGCCAGCACCTTGCTCGGTGCCACCCATCCCGATCCGGACGACGGATCTGTGGTCAACAGAAAGGACGCCCGCATCAAGGCAGGGGTGCTGCTGACGGTGCCGGGCAGCGGCGGCAAGAACCTGAGCGATCGTGCCGCCCAAGCCTTCCCGTTCATGCACCCCGACTTCTCGACCATGACGACGCCGAGCCTTATCGTCGCGGGCGATCGCGACAAGGGCGGTTTGACGGTGCGCGGGCCGGATTGGTGGCGCGACGCCTACGATCTGAGCCCTTCGCCCAAGGCGCTGTTCACCGCTTTCGGAGGCGAACATGCCCTTGGCGGCATTCCTGGTTACGAAGCGCGCGAGACGACTGACGAACGGCCCGAGCGGGTCGCCGCGATCCAGCGCCTTTCGACCGCCTTCCTCCGCAGCGCGCTCTATGCCGGCGATCCCGCTTGGCAGGATGCGGTCGCGGCCTTGGCGGCCGATGCCATGCCGGAAGGCAGCATCGAGACGAAGTAAGCCGGACGGCACTTGCCCCGGCCCCCTCGCGACGGCGCACCCTGCCCCATTCCCGGTTGCGCCACGCCATCACAACCAGAGTAAGTTTGTATGAACACGATCCTCATCACCGGCTGCTCATCCGGCTTCCGCGCCCAAGGGTCGGGCGTGATCGTCAACGTGTCGTCGGCCGTGACACTCAAGCCGTTGCCGATGCTGTCGGCCTCCACGGCCAGCAAGTCTGCCGTGGAGGCATTCAGCGAAGATCTCGCGTTGGAGGTAGAGCCGTCCGGGGTGCGCGTGCGGCTGGTCATCCCCGGTCGTGCACCGGAAATCTCATTCAGCGCGACCACCCGTGGCCGCTCGCAGAATGGCATTCCCGAAGCCTATGCTGCTTGGGCCAAGCAGGTGTTCTCCGCAGCGCCGCAGCAGCCCGCCGAAGTCACCACCACGAGCGATGTCGCCGAAGCAGTTTGGCGGGCCGTGACGGATGCGTCCTCGCCGCTTCGCATCCCAGCCGGCGCGGATGCTGTGACCCTTGCCGCACAGGGTCGCGTGACCGGCTGACCTGGACTCCTACCGGCTGACATTTAAGAAAGAAGGGGCGGTTTTCCGACGTTCCAGCCCTCGAAAGGCGGATCCCGATGCTCGAACGATGGAAAAAGCCACCGAATGCTTCGTCCGCACCCTCGGAACCGGCCCCGGACGTGCCGGACTGTTTCCCGCGCGGCTTGCATGATGGCAACCCGCGCAAGGCGATGGCTAAGATTGACGGCGGGACAGATTGCCGGTTTCGGGGTAAAGCTCTGGCCCATCGTGCAGGACCTGACCCAGCTCGAACGCGACTATGAAGTCGGTCCGTGGAAAATGACAACCTGATCGCCGGCCTGATCCGGAAGAAGGCAGAGATCACCGCCCAAGTCGAGGCCGTTCAGATACAGCTTCGGCAGCTCATCATGGATGCTGACGACATCGACGGCGCCATCCGCGTCTTCAATCCCGGAATCGACCTGGCGGATAGCCGCCCTCGAACAGTGCTGCGCTCGCACGTTGCTTTCTTGGGAGAAATACGGCGCACGACGCTGAACATGCTGCGGGAAACCGGGCTGGCACTCACAATCAAGGATGTCGCGCTCAGGGTGATGACGGAACCCGAGTTGAGCATCTCCGACGCGCGGCTTGTGCGCCTGATAGAGAAAAAGGTCGGATCATGCCTGCGCAGTCTGCGCAGCCGGGGTGTCGTGCAGTCCGAGAAGGACCGGGGAAGCTATCTGCGCTGGAAGCTGGTCTAGGCTGAGGCGGCTATGCTTGGTTTGTCCTCTGCCAATATGCGCAGAAATCCACGCTTGGCCGCGCCCGCAGTGCCAGTCCGCCCACGCCACGCACTTGACCGCCGCTGTCCTCTCCGCGATGCCCCTCGCGCCACGCGCGCTCCTGAGCATAGCGCGCGAGATACGCACCCGCGATACGGTGATGGTGGCCCGTGTCGGCGCGGCGCATGCGGGAGAAAAAGCTCTCGGCGCCGGTCGCCATCGCCTCGCGCGGCTTGTGGGCCAGCACTCAGGCCGTCTTGTATTGCACGTCGAGGTCATGCGAGAGCGCCAGGGCGGACGTGCCCCTGACCTCGTTGCAGAAAGCAGCGACGGCGAGCAGGTATGTCCGCAGCGGCAGCCTGGGCATACAGGCTTGCCATCCGTTTCGGGCCAGTGCAAGCGCGGAAATACGATCTCGACCCCGCTGTCGGACATGTGCATGATCTTGGCAGCGCTGAGCGAGCGCCGGCAGAAAGCAGGAAATGCTGCATCATGAGAACCGATCACGAGAGGTGAAACCGACATCGTCCACGGCAGCATCAGCCGCCAAGTACAAGCCCAATCCCATCGGTGGCAGCAACTACATAATACCGGAATACCAAGGCTGCCCGCCGCGGGTTGCGCGCGGCTCCACCGCCCGCGCCGCGACCGCCTCATCGCTGAACCACACGGTCAAGCTGCCGCGCTGGCGCAACCCGGCTTCGTAGGCCGGCCAGTTCGTGACCTTATGGGTTTGTCTCTGGACGTGGTGACGGCGGTCCTGGTTCAGCTTGAACGGCACGCTGGGCTTTCCGGGATCGGGGTGGGGCGCGATCCCCTACGCCACCCGGCGCACCAGCACCAACAATCGGTTTGCGCACCACGCTGCCGCACGCGTCGCGGCCACCCGGAGGCTCGGCGGCGGACCGCGACCATCGCCACCCCGAACTGGATGGGAGGACCACGTCGAATGAAGCTGACCTTCTACGCCCACGCGAGCTTCCGGCTGGAAACGCCGGAGGTGAGCGTCGTCACCGACCCATACACGCCCGGCGTGTCCGGCTTTGCGCCGATCGACGAGCCGGCGGACCTCGTGATCATGAGCTCGGCGACCGACAGGTTCCACTCCGACCCGAGCCACGTCCGCGGTCAGCCGACCGTGGTGAACGCGCTATTGGATATCCCACCGGACGGGATGACGGTACGCGGCGTGCCGATCCGCGCCTTTCCCACCAGCGAAAGCCTGACGTTCGACTTCGGGCGCGATCCCGACGCCAACGCGATGTACCTCTTTACCATGGGGGGCGTGCGGGTGCTGCACATGGGCGACGTCGGCAACGCGATCGCCCCGGCGGTGCTGCAGATCTTGTCCGGCCGGGTCGATGTGCTGCTGGCCCTGACGGGCGCGCACGCGACGATTGGCCTCGAGGACCTCGACCGGGCGATCGCGGTCATTGCGCCCCGCATCGTCATTCCGATGCACTACTGGCATCCACGCGGCGTGCTGAAGATCGAGCCGGTCGA
>CAXTJW010000117.1:0-4242 GCA_964244305.1 uncultured Acetobacteraceae bacterium | reverse complement strand
TCATTCCGATGCACTACTGGCATCCACGCGGCGTGCTGAAGATCGAGCCGGTCGACGGCTTCCTGCGGCGCTACCCCGAGGCGATGATCAGCCACCGCGACGGGACGTCCCTGACCGTCGATCCCGGCCAACTGCCCGAGGCGCCGCAGATTATCGTGCTGAATCAGGCGCGCTGAACAAAGGACGAGCGATGCTGACAATCCACCACCTCGGGCACTCGCAGTCCGAGCGGATCATTTGGCTCTGCGAGGAGTTGGACGTTCCTTATGAGCTAAAGCTATACGAACGGGATCCTGTCACGATCCTGTCGCCTCCTGCACTGAGGGCGCTGCACCCGCTTGGCGCGGCGCCGGTCATCCAGGATGACGGGCTGCTGTTGGCGGAATCCGCTGCGATCACCGAATACATTATCGCCAAGCACGGAAGTGGCCGCCTGCGGCTTGGCGCAGATCACCCGGCGTTTGCTGCATATCTTTATTGGTTTCACCTTGCCAATGGCAATCTTCAGCCGGTTATGGGGCGGTTGATGATCGTCGGGCGGCTGGGATTGGCGCCGGATCATCCGGTGCAGAAGGCGGTCCAGGGGCGGCTAGATCGGGTGATGGCCCTGATCGAGGCACGGTTGGGCGAGGCGGATTACCTGGCGGGCAAGCAGTTCACGGCGGCGGACATCATGAGCGTGTTCTCGCTGACCACGATGCGGATATTCCAGCCGGTCGATCTCAAGCCCTATCCCAATATCCTAGCCTATCTTCAGCGGATCGGGGCGCGGCCGGCCTATCGCCGCGCGATGGCGAAGGGCGATCCGGACCTGACGCCGATGCTGACCTGATCGTCAGGCGGCGATAGAAGGTGCCGATCAGAGGCGGCCTGCTCGTGCCGGGTTAGCACGAGCTGGATTGTTAAGGTTTGCAGGCTCTCGACGGCGTCGAGGTTCTCCGCGCCCGGCGGGATTTTAGCGGGCAAGCTGCTGGGCCTGCGCCCGCCGTCCAGTGCTTGTTTATGCGCGCGCCGCAACCCCGCTCAGGATCGGTCAGCGCCCAACGCGCTTTCGCCAGGCCGCGAAGTCGATCGGCGTCTGCTCGTCAGTGGCGGGGTAAAGCCCCAGGATCGAGCGGCCGCCGCGCACCTCCTCGGTCACGAAGTCCTCGAAGGCCGTCATCTCGGTGGCCTCGTCGGCCAGCTCGTCCGCAAGGTGGGTGGGCAGGATGATGACCCCGTCCGCATCGCCCACCACCACGTCGCCCGGAAACACCGGCGCGTCGCCGCAGCCGATGGGGCCGTTGATCTCGATGGCCTGGTGCAAGGTCAGGTTGGTGGGTGCGCTGGGCCGGCTGTGATAAGCGGGGAAGCCCAGGGCGGCGATCTCGGCAGAGTCGCGGAAGCCGCCATCCGTCACGACGCCGGCCACGCCGCGCACCATCAGCCGCGTGACCAGGATGCCGCCGGCCGAGGCGGCACGGGCGTCCTTGCGGCTGTCGATCACCATGACGGCGCCGGGCGGGCACTCCTCGACCGCCTTGCGCTGTGGGTGAGCGCGGTCACGGAAGGCAGCGAGTGGGTTCAGGTCCTCCCGTGCGGGCATGTAGCGCAGGGTGAACGCCTCCCCGACCATGCTCTCCTTGAGCGGGCTCAAGGGACGCACATCCTGGATGAACTGCTGGCGCAGGCCGCGCTTATAGAGGGCGGTCGCGAGCGTCGGGGTGCTGATCCGCTTCAGCTTTTCGCGGGTTTCCGGCTTCAGTGGCATGTCCGTTTCCTTGTCTTGTTCTAGGTCTCGGTAAATCGCTGGCGCCGGGACTATCGCGCCGAACCCAGTCGTGAGTGTCGAGCCTCCTACTCCGGACCGGCTCCTCCATGCGGGTCCGTGCAATAAAGTCAACAAGATGCCGACGTCTTCGGTGCCGGAAGTAGTATGGGCTAAGTCCTCAGTTCGGCCTCAAGGGGCAGCGCCAAATAGGCACCAAAGCGTGTCACCGACAATGCTGCAGCTTTTTGCGCGGCATCGATCGCGTCTCCCAGGGGCATGCCAGACGCCAAGCGTGCGACCAAAACACCGCAAAATGTGTCGCCTGCCCCGGTAGCGTCCACCGGATGCACGGCAATAGCGGGACGACTGCCAAGTCCTTCTGCACTCGTCCAAATGCAGCCCTGAGCACCCAATGTAACCACCACAGTCGCGCAGCCCTGCGCGCGCATCCTTGTTGCCGCAACGCAGGGGTCGGCAAGGCCGGTGATTGACTCGGCCTCTCCCCTATTCACTACCACCACGGAACAGAACGGCAGCATCGGCGCCACTGGCCAGCGCAGGGGTGCAGCATTCAGCATCACGCGGCCACGGGCGGCCTGCATTGCTGCGAAGGTGGCCGTCGAGGTCAGGTTGCCTTGCAGCAGCAGCCAATCGGCCGGGCTCGTTTCCTTTGCGAAATCCGCAGCCTCCTGGTCACTCAACATGTCGGCGCATTTGCAAAGACTGACGATGCTGTTCTCGCCGTCGTGAGCGACCATGACGATCGACATGTCCGTCGGGCCCGGCTTCCGCAACAGACGCAATTCGGCCAACGGTTCCGCCGCCAGGGATTGAGCGACGAACGCGGCCTCGGCGTCATCGCCCACCGGAGCGCAGAACCTCACCCGAGCTCCTGCACGCGCTGCGACGACCGCTTGGTTAAGTCCCTTGCCGCCTGGGGCGCGGACACCCTCCGATGCGACTGCGGTCTCTCCCGGGAGCACCAGATGCGCAAGCGTCAACGACAGGTCGACCCCGGCGTTGCCCAACACATACACGTTGCCCGCAGCCGACGACCTAGGCACAGGCGCGGTATGCCTCGGCCAGTGCGAACTCGACTAGTGCGGACCCGGCCAGCGCGTTCGGCTTGGCGCTCATGTCGGCGCAACCTCGTAGGGGGCGGTGTGGAAGTCGATCTCAAGCCGCAGGGTGGTGCCGAACAGCTCGGACAAGTGTTGGAACATCGTGGCGTCAACGTCGGCGCCGGCAGCATCGACGTTGTTCCTCAGCCAGTCCGCCTGTGCCAGAAATTCAGGTGCGGCGTGCAGGCGCACCCAGTTGGCGATGTCAGGGTCGGAGATCGGCCGCTGGCAGGCCCGCTTGCACCACGTCGCATACATCCACTCCGCCGCCAACATGACGGCAAGGATGTCGAGGTACGAACCGGTTTCGGCCACGCCGAGCATGTAGCGGCCGAACGCCGTCACCGATTGCGGCGGCCTCATTGTGGCGTTGGGCAGCGCCGTGCCGAGCGAGGCGAACACACGGTCGAAATAGTCGAGCTGCTCGCCGCTCAGGCCATGCAGCACGCCACATAGCCTGCGCCGCGCAGCGAAGTCGGGCGCCTTGAGCATGGCGTGGCCGAAGATCAGGATCGCCGTTTCGACGAACGCCCGCTCGTGGACCACGTAGCGGGCGAACACCTCGCGCGGGAGGGTGCCGGCCTCAATGTCGCGCACGAAGCGGTGCGCCTGCATCTGGTCCCACAAGGCGAGGTTGGCGGCGCGCAGGCGGTGCGAGAGGCCGGCGGTCATGCCGCCCTCGTCATCCAGGCCAGTACGTTGCGCCATAGCGTCGCGTAGCCGTGCCACTGCACGAACTCGTCCGGCACCCAGTGCGGGCCAATGTCGGACGTCCAGGCCAGGGTGCGGCCCCGGCCATGCTCGCCGGTCACCAGCAGCGGGTGGCCGCCCTGGTTCTCCGGCAACCGCGCCAGGACATGCGCGCCCTGCTCACGCGCTATGACCTCGTTTGCGCCCAGCAGCACCGGCCAATCGTTACCGAGCCCGGCCATAATCGGATGCATGGGGTCGGTGATATCCGGCTTGAAGCCTTCCGGCACCTCCAAGCGGTCGTCGTACGGCAGGCAGGTCACCGGCAATGCCGCCTCGACCGGGGTGCGCCGCCAGCGGGCGCGGCCGTCGATGCCCTGGAAGCTGAAGTAGCCGCCGATCATCGCGAGGCCGCCGCCGGCGCGGGTCCACTCGCCAATCAGCTTCAGCCGGTTCGCCACCGGCTTGCCATGCAGCCACACTGCCGGCGGCAGCAGCAGCGTGTTGGCGCCGATGTCGGAAAGGAGGATGGCCTTATAAGCGTCCAGTCCGTCGCGGGTGAACGGAAAGCCCTCGGCGGCCTCGTGCGCGGGCATATAGGTGAGTTCGAATTCGCTGTCGCGCAGCGCCGCCACCAGCGGGTCGGCGCCGCGATGGAAGGTGACGCTGCCGAACTGGTCG
>CAXTJW010000116.1:1951-9368 GCA_964244305.1 uncultured Acetobacteraceae bacterium | reverse complement strand
CGCCCGGCGGCAGCAGCTGCAGGATCGACAGCGCGGTCAGCGACTTGCCGGAGCCACTCTCGCCGACCAGCGCCAGGGTCTCGCCCTGGGCGAGGCTGAAGCTCACGTCGTCAACGACGCGCCGCGGGCCGAACGCCACCGAGACGCCGTCGACCTCTAGCATCGGGAACCCGGCCTCAGACAGAGGATCAGTTCGTGATAAAACCTGCACCAAACCTCGTCATTGTCCGGCGAACCCAGGGAAACCGCAGCGCGGTTTGCCCGACTTGGTTCTACGCGAGCCGGCTTCGGCGCGGCAATCCAGGGCCACGCGGACGAAGGTTTAGGTTTGCGGCCCCTGGATTGCCGCGTCGCAAGCGCTTCTCGCAATGACGCACTACCCGGCATCACGGCTGCTTGCGCGGGTCGAAGGCGTCGCGCACCGCCTCGCCGATGAAGATCAGCAACGTTAACACACCGCCGAGCACGACGAAGGCAGTCATGCCGAGCCAGGGCGCCTGCAGATTGTTCTTACCCTGAGCCACCAGCTCGCCCAACGACGGCGACCCCGGCGGCAGGCCAAATCCCAGGAAATCCAAGGTGGCAAGCACGGTCACGGAACCGGACAGGGTGAACGGCAGGAAGCTGAGGGTCGCCACCAGCGCGTTCGGCAGGATGTGCCGCGCCATGATGGCCGCGTTCGACACCCCGAGCGCCTGGGCCGCCCGCACGTAGTCGAGGTTGCGCCCGCGCAGGAACTCCGCCCGCACCACGCCCGTCAGCGCCATCCAGGAGAACGCGAGCAGGAACGCCAGCAAGGTCCAGAACGTCGGCGTCACGATGCTGCCGATGATGATCAGCAGATAGAGCTGCGGCATGCCGGACCAGATTTCGATGAACCGCTGGAACAGCAGGTCCGTCAGCCCGCCGTAGAAGCCCTGCACCGCGCCGGCGGCGATGCCGACGACGGACGAGATGATGGTCAGGGTAAAGCCGAACAGCACCGACAGGCGGAATCCGTAGATGACGCGGGCCAGCACGTCGCGCGCTTGGTCGTCGGTGCCCAGCAGGTTGCGCAAGGATGGCGCCGCCGGGGCGGGGGTGGGCAGGTCCTTGATGACGGTGTCGTAGCGGAACGGGATGGCGGGCCATAGCATCCAGCCGCGGGCGTTGATGGTGGCGGCGAGCTGCGGGTCGGTGTAGTCCGCCTCGGTCGGCAGGAAATCATCGCCGAACGCATCCTCGCTATAGTCGCGCAGGACCGGGACGAAATAGTGGCCATCGAAGCGGATCAGCAGCGGGCGGTCGTTGGCCAGCAGCTCGGCCGCGAAGCACAGTAGGAACAGCGTCGTGAAAATCCCGAGCGACCACATGCCACGGCGGTGTGCGCGAAAGATGGCGATCCGCCGCTGGGTGACGGGCGTCATGGCCTCACCGCCGCGCCTCGAAGTCGATACGCGGATCGACGACGGTATAGAGCAGATCGCCCACGACCTGCAGCACCAGGCCGAACAGGGTAAAGATATACAGCGTGCCGAACATGACGGGGTAATCGCGGCGGATCGCGCTCTCAAACCCCAGCAGGCCCAGGCCGTCCAGTGAAAACACGATCTCGACCAGCAGCGCCGAGCTGAATAGGATGCCGATGAAGGCGGCGGGGAAGCCGGCGACGATCAGCAGCATGGCGTTGCGGAACACGTGGCCATACAGCACGCGCTGCTCGCCGGCGCCCTTGGCCCGGGCGGTGACGACGTACTGCTTGCGAATTTCGTCGAGGAAGCAGTTCTTCGTCAGGATCGTCAGCCCGGCAAATCCGCCCGCGACCAGCGCCACCGTCGGCAGCACCATGTGCCAGCCATAGTCCGCGACGCGAGCGGGCCAGGACCACGCCTCTGCGCCGCTGCTCGTGAGCCCGCGCAACGGGAAAATCTGCAAAAAACTGCCGCCGGCGAACAGCACGACCAGCAGCAGCGCGAACAGGAAGCCCGGCACCGCGTAACCCACCAGCACGAAGGCGCTGCTCGCGACGTCGAAGCGGCTGCCGTCGCGCACGGCCTTCTCGATGCCGAGCGGGATGCTGACGAAATAGATCAGCAAGGTGGACCACAGGCCGATCGAGACGCTGACCGGCATCTTCTGCAAAATCAGCGCGAGCACGGTCTGGTCGCGGAAGAAGCTGCGGCCGAAGTCGAACGTCAGGTAACCCCGCACCATGGAGACGAAGCGCTCGCTGGCGGGCTTGTCGAAGCCGAACTGGCGTTTGAGTTCCTCGATCTGCCCGGCGTCCAGGCCGCGCGCGCCACGATAGGCGCCGCTGTCGCTGGTGGCGCCCGTGATGCGTGCCGTCGCGTCGACGCCGCGTCCGCGGGTTTCGGCGATGGCCTGCTCGACGGGGCCGCCGGGCGCGAACTGCACGACGGCGAAGTTGATGGCGATGATGCCCAACAGGGTCGGGATCAGCAACAGCAAGCGGCGCAGCAGGTAGTTGGCCAAGTCTAATTAACCGGCTTGCGCGCCGTCTCGGCCTTGGCGGACAGGCCCGGGTCGATCCACCAGCTATCCAGCACGAAGCCGTCACGGATCGGCTGGGTGGGCCGGCCGAACCGGTTCCAGGTGGCGACGTTGAACCGCTCGTTGTGCCAGTTCGGCACCATGTACCAGCCGTGCAGCAAAACGCGGTCGAGCGCGCGGCCAGCGGTGGCGAGCGCGCCGCGATCCTGCGCCATGACGGCCTTCTCGATCAATGCATCGACCGCCGGGTCGCAGATGGCGGCCAGGTTGGCCCCGCCCGGCGTCTTCGCGCCGATGCACGAGTAGTAGTCCCGCAGCTCGTTCCCCGGCAGGTCGGACCCGGGATAGATCATCGTCGTCATGTCGAAGTCGAAGTCGTCCGTCAGCCGTTCGTACTGCGCATTGTCGACGGTGCGGATGCCGACCTCGATGCCCAGGCGCTGCAGCCATTGCTGATACGGCAGTGCCACCCGCTCCAGCGTGGGATCGCTCAGCAAGATGGTGAAGGCCATCTGCTTGCCCGCGCCGTCCACCAGCTTGCGGTCGCGCACGGTCCACCCGGCATCCTTCAGCAGCGCCAGCGCCCGCCGCAGCCCTTCGCGGTTGTTGCCGGACCCGTCGGTGGCGGGCATGCGGAACGGCTCGGTGAACAGGTCCGGCGGCAGCTTGTCGCGGAACGGCGTCAACAGCGCCTGCTCGCCCGCGTCCGGCAGGCCCGTCGCCTCCTGGGCGGTGTTGCCGAAGTAGCTGTGGCTGCGGACGTAGGTGCTGAAGAACAGGTTCTTGTTCATCCACTCGAAGTCGAATACCTGGCCCATCGCCTCACGCACGCGCGGGTCGGCGAACATCGGCCGCCGCGTGTTCATCACGAAGCCCTGGATGCCGACCGGCAGCTTGTGCTGGATCTCGTCGCGGCGCACCAAACCGTCGCGCACGGCGGGGAAGTCGTAGCCGGTCGCCCACTCCTTCGAGATGTTCTCCTGCCGGTAGTCGATCTGCCCGGCCTTGAACGCCTGCATGGCGATGGTCGGATCGCGGAAATACTCGATCCGCACCCGGTCGAAGTTGTGAAAGCCGATCCCGGTCGGCCGCTCCCGCGCCCACCAGTTCGGGTCGCGCACATAGGTCACGCTGCGGCCGAGGTCGAATTTCTCTACTTTGTAGGGGCCGCTGCCGAGGGGCGGCTCGGTGAGCGGTTTGGTGAAGTCGCGGGTCGACCACCATTTCGCCGACAGCACGGGAAGGCCGCCGACGGAAAGCGGCAGCTCGCGGTTCTGGTTCGACTTGAAGTGGAACACCACCCGGCGCTCGCTCTCGGCCACCGCGTCCTGCACGTCGGCGAGCGAAACGCGCACCGAGGGGCGGCCCTTCTCCATCAACGTGTTGAAGGTCCAGACGACGTCGGCGGCGGTCACGGGCGTGCCGTCGGAGAATCGCGCCTCGGGCCGCAGCTCGAAGGCGACCCACATGCGGTCCGAGGGCAGTTCGATCGTCTCGGCAAGGTGGCCGTAGCCGGTCGCGACCTCGTCCGCCGAGCCGATCAGCAGGCTTTCCCATACGTGGCCGCCCGCCGACCCGGCTGCCGTGCCGCCGACGCCGGGCTGCCACGACGCGCCGGTGCCGATGGCCGAGTTGCCGCGCAGGATATAGGGGTTGAAGCCGTCGAAGCTGCCGACCATCGCGAACACCGCCTCGCCGCCCTTCGGCGCTTGCGGGTTCACGTAGGGGAAATAGGGGAAGTCGGCCGGCAGCGCGGGGGTGCCGAGGATGGTGAGGGCATGGCTGCGGATGGCCTTTGCCGGGGCCACCTCGGACGCGTCTTGTGCCTGGACGGGCACCGCAATGAGCAACAGCAGCAGCAGACAACGCAGCATGGCGGGCCTCCGGAGTCGGTCAGGCCATAGCATGCGGCGCAGCGGATGGCGTCAAGCGGCGAGCAGCGCCAGAGCGGGGGCCAGCAGCGCCGGGTCGCCGACCGCGAGCGCGTTGCTGTCGCCATCGGGGCGCAGCGTGCGGCCCTGCCAATCGGTCATGCGCCCGCCCGCCCCCTCGATGATCGGCATCAGGGCGGCCCAGTCCCAGACCTTGAGGCCGGGCTCGGCGATGACGTCGATGGCGCCCAATGCCAGCAGCCCATAGGCATAGCAGTCGCCGCCCCAGGACACCCGGCGCGTGGCGGCGGCGAGGCGTCGCCAGGCTGTGATCTGGACCTCGGTGAAGATTTCCGGGGCGGTGCAGGACAGCTCGGCCTGGTCCAGCGCCGGGCAGGACCGGCAGCCCGCTTGGCCGTGGGCGCCTCTGAAGCGGGTCGGCTGTCCGGCCACGCCGACCCAGCGCTCCCCGGTGATGGGCTGGTCGATGACGCCCAGGATCGGGGTGTCGCCGTCGAGCAGGGCGACCAGGATACCGAATGTGGGGCGGCCGGTGATGAAGGCTCGGGTGCCGTCGATCGGGTCGAGCACCCAGCGGAGCCGGGCTTCGGGCCGGTCGAGGCCGAACTCCTCGCCCAGGATGCCATGATCGGGGAAGCGCTGCGACAGCACGGCCCGCATGGCGAGTTCGGCGGTGCGGTCGGCGATGGTGACGGGGCTTGCGTCGGATTTTAATTCGGCATTCAGGGTTTGGCGGTAGAATGGCCTGATCGCGGCGGCGGCTACGTCGACCGCCGCCTCCGCCGCCGCAATCAGGTCCTGCAAGATGTGTCTACTTGCTGACGCCGCGGGTCGGGCTCTGGCTGGTCGGGCCAGTTACCGGCCCTTGCGGCTTGGTCACGCCGTTCTCGGATGCGACGGGGGCCGTCGGGGCGACGATCTTGGCATTGCCGGGCTGCTGGCTTTCGTTCTGTAGCGTCTGCGATTCGTTTTGCGTCGTGGACGGCTGGGTCATTTGCTGGCCCTGTCCCTGCGCCCAGACGGGACCGGCGGCAAACAGCGCCAGCGTGGCGGCAACGGCAATAAAGGCGGAACGCATAAGGCTGATGCTCCAGAAAAGCCGGGCGTTGCGCCGGCGTGTCCGCCTACCTAAGGTGCGCCGCACGCTATGCAAACATCCGCCCCGCATCAACCCCGCGCTATCGTTTGAACCCCATCGTCGTGATCCCGTCCCGGATGGCGTCCACCCGCCTGCCAGGCAAGCCGCTGGCGCTGATCGCCGGACGCCCGATGATCCTGCATGTATTGGACCGCGCGCGTGAGGCCGGCATCGGCCCGGTCGCGGTCGCCTGCGCCGATACCGAGATCGCCGACGCCGTTTGGGCGGACGGCGGGGTGGCGGTGATGACCGACCCGTCATTGCCCTCCGGCTCCGACCGGGTTCACGCGGCGCTGGCGGCGCTCGATCCGCAGGGGGCGCACGACGTCGTCGTCAACCTGCAGGGCGACCTGCCCACCATGCCGCCGGCGCAGCTCCGCGCGGTGATCGCTCCGCTCCTGGACGCGGGGATCGACATCGCCACCCTGGTCGCCCCGATCGAGACGGAGGAGGAGGCGGCCGCGCCGTCCGTCGTCAAGGCCGCCTGCGCGTTCGACCGCGGCCGGGCGGTGTCGCTGGCGCTGTACTTCTCGCGCGCCGCCATCCCGGCGGGCGACGGGCCGCGCTGGCACCATATCGGCGTCTACGCCTACCGCCGCGCCGCGCTGGCCCGGTTCGTCAGCCTGCCGGAAAGCCCTCTCGAACGGCGCGAAAAACTCGAGCAGCTGCGCGCGCTGGAGGCCGGGATGCGGATCGCCTGCGCCCGGGTGGACCACGCCCCATTCGGCGTCGACACGCCAGCCGACCTCGTTCGCGCCCGCTCCATCCTCGAGGCACCATGACCCAGATCGCGTTCCAAGGCTTGCCCGGCGCCTATTCCGATCTGGCGTGCCGCACCGGTTTCCCTACATTGGCGCCCCTGCCCTGCCACACGTTCGAGGCCGCCATCGACGCGGTGCTCTCAGGGGCAGCAGCGCTTGCGATGCTGCCGTGCGAGAACAGCCTCGCCGGCCGCGTGCCCGACATCCACGCGCTGTTGCCCGGCAGCGGGCTGTCGATCGTCGGCGAGCATTTCCAGCGGGTCGAGCATTGCCTGCTGGGACCGCGCGGGGCGACGGTCGGCGACGTGCGGCGCGTCCACTCGCATTCGGTGGCGCTGGGCCAGGTCCGGGCGATCCTGCACGAGCTGGGTGCGGATGCGGTGGTCGAGGCGGACACCGCCGGGGCGGCGAAGCTGGTGGCCGAGTGGGGCCGGCGCGAGGACGCGGCGATCGCTTCGGCGCTGGCGGCGGAGATTTATGGGCTGGACGTGCTGCGCGCCAACGTGGAGGACGCGGCGCACAACACGACGCGGTTCTATGTCGTAGCGCGGGAGCCGCTGCGGCTGGCGCCGGATACGCCGGGGCTGATGACGACCTTCGTCTTTCGTGTCCGCAACGTGCCGGCTGCGTTGTATAAGGCACTGGGCGGCTTTGCGACCAACGGCGTCAACATGACGCGGCTCGAGAGCTACATGCTGCACGGCGAGTTCGTCGCGACACAGTTCCTATGCGACGTGGACGGGCACCCGGAGCAGCCGGAGCTGGCCCGTGCGCTGGAGGAACTGGGATTTTTCACGGCGGAGACGCGGGTGCTGGGCGTCTATCCCCGCGCGCCATTCCGGGCGCAGCATCAAAGGCGAGACGCCGAGGTTGCGGCATGACGCCACTGGTCCGATCCTAATGCTTGGGTTCCAGGCGTTAGGCGTCGTGCTCGACGGTTTGCGTCTACTCCTCGGTATCGAGGATGATCCTGGCCTGTGCGTCCTCGACCGATGTGACCACCGTCTTCGAGCCCTCGCGGCTCCCTTCGACCCCATCTTCAAGGCGGCACAGCCATAGATGCCCGTCGGCGCGGTAGATGGTCCAATGCGCCACGCCCTCGCCATAGCCTACGAAGATCATGCCCTCCGCCTGAC
>CAXTJW010000116.1:0-1851 GCA_964244305.1 uncultured Acetobacteraceae bacterium | reverse complement strand
GGGAGAGAAATGCTGGACAGTCGCGCGTCTTGGGCACGCCTAGCCCTGCTGTTGCTTGTAAGTTCGATCGGCGGCGTCGGCCTGTGGTCTGTGGTGGTCACGCTGCCGGCCGTACAGGCGGAGTTCGGCGTGGCACGGGCTGGCGCGGCGCTGCCCTATACGCTGACGATGCTGGGCTTTGCCGCCGGCGGCGTCGTGATGGGCCGCGCGACCGACCGCTTCGGCATCGCGCGCGTCGCGGCCATCGCGGGCATAATGCTCGCGGCCGGCTACGCGCTCGCCAGCCGGGCGGATGGGCTGCTCACCTACGCGCTATTGCATGGCGCGGTGATCGGGATGCTGGGCTCGGGGGCGCTGTTCGGCCCAGTCATGGCCGACGCGTCACTGTGGTTCCGCCGCCGCCGCGGCCTCGCCGTGGCAATCGCGGCGGCCGGCAACTACGTCGCGGGCGCCGTGTGGCCGCCGATCGTGGCAGCGGCGACGCAGTCCTTCGGCTGGCGCGCGACCGAGCTCGGCATCGGCGCCGTCATGCTGCTCACGATCCCGCCGCTCGCCTGGCTGCTGCGCGCCCCGGCTCCCGCGCAGCCTCCGCAAACGCTACAGCAAGGCGCCGTCGGTGTCCGGGCAGCCGCTGCGTCGCAAGCGCGGCTGGGCCTGGCCCCGAACATGCTGCTGACGCTGCTTATGGTTGCCGGCCTCGGCTGCTGCGTCGCGATGTCGATGCCGCAGGTGCATATCGTCGCCTATTGCGGGGACCTCGGCTACGGCCCGGCGCGCGGCGCCGAGATGCTGTCGCTCATGCTCGGGCTCGGGATCATCAGCCGGATCGGATCCGGCTGGGTTGCCGATCGCATCGGCGGCCTGCCGACCCTGCTCGCCGGGTCCGTGCTGCAGTTCGCGTCGCTGTCGCTGTTTCTGTTTTTCGATTCGCTCACGTCGCTATATGTGATTTCCGGGCTGTTCGGACTGTTCCAGGGCGGCATCGTGCCGAGCTACGCGATCATCGTGCGCGAGTATTTCCCGACGGGCGGCGCGGGCGCCAAAGTAGGGCTGGTGCTGGCGGCGACCATCGTCGGCATGGCGCTCGGCGGCTGGATGACCGGGGAAATTTTCGATTACACCGGGTCGTATCGCCTCGCCTTTGCCAACGGCATCGCGTGGAACGCGATGAACGGCGCGATCGCCGCAATGCTGTTGTGGCGCGCGCATCTCCGGGGCGGCGGCGGCAACGGCGCTATGCGGGCGGCGATGGCTTAAGCTGCAAGGCGGCCGTCCTCTCTCAAGCCCGCCTCAAACCGAAGCCCGGCGCAGCATGAACAGCGCCTGCTCGCCGAACAGGTTCGCCAGGCCCGGAAACCGCCGCCACGGCGCCTGCTGCCCCTCGTCGTCCACCGCCAGCCAGCGTTCCACCACATAGCCCTCCTGCGCACATAGCATGAAGAAATCGCGGATGGTGCAGGGATGGATGTTCGGCGTCTCATACCAGGGGCGGTCCCAGGTCGCGGTCATCGGCATGCGGCCCGACCGCACGAGCTGCCAGCGCACCTGCCAGTGGCCGAAATTCGGAAAGCTGACCAGCGCGCGGGTGCCGATGCGCAGCATCTGCCGCAGCACCTCCTGCGGCCGCTCAACCGCCTGGAGGGTGCGGGACAGCACGACATAGTCGAACAGCGCATCCGGATAATGCGCCAAGTCGCTGTCGGCGTCGCCGTGCATCACCGGCAGGCCATGCGCGACGGCGCGGGTAACCTCCGCCATGTCGATCTCGATGCCGCGCGCGTCGCAGCCGCGGGTGCGGAACAAATATTCGATCAGCGTGCCATCCCCGCTGCCGATGTCGAGCACGCGGGA
>CAXTJW010000115.1:0-9440 GCA_964244305.1 uncultured Acetobacteraceae bacterium | reverse complement strand
AATCTAGCGTGTTGGACGCCGTCCTGCTGACATGTCGACATGCTAGAGTATTGAGCTTCTCTCTGCGGTCGGCGGATGCCGTCTTATGATGGCGTCGGAAGCAGCTAGTGCTTCTACTCGTACGAATACACGGTTGGTTGCTCCTGGCAGAGCGACAATCAGGGGGAGCTTATAGCCAACCTTGCCTATCCCGAGACAAGTGGATGGATCGGATTGATGGTTGTTACTATAGTGTTGGGCGGGGTAGGAGCGCGCCCCCTGGCTGACCGCGGATGCCCCTTTGCCGTTCAGGCTTATTCGGGATTGACATCACCATATTCCTCAACAGCGGCACCGGGTCACGGTTTGGCTGGCGTATGGGGTAGGGTTGCACAAGCGTTGGAGCTTGACGGTCTGATTTACGGACGAAATGCCGGTGGACAGCACGGTGTTCATGCTGTGCAAGCCTGGCTAATGGCTGGTTCAGAAGCGCGGCACTCGCACGCGACGGTCATCGAAAAAGATGCACCTAGCTCGGGACGCCGAGCCTGGCCGCCTCGCTCACGGCCACACAGGATGCAAGTATACCAACGAGCATTGCGCAAATGAAGTGGAAACAGCCGTTTACACGTTCAACCGTATGTTGGAACCGTAACGCCCAAACTACGTCCACGTTGCCTGACCTCTAGCGGGGCTGGGGCTGCTGCACCCACACACCTGACCCATATGCGTCACCCTGGACTGCATCCTGCACCGATGGAAGATCGCCCTCGGACGGCCAGGCTTGCGGCATTTTTCCTTCCGCCCGCCGCTGAGCCGAAATAACCAACTCGCCCGAATGCAACGCCCGCCTCATGGTAGCATACTTCCTTAAGTTTCAGCGTATCTAGGAAAACATCACGGCCGGCGAATCAATGTTAATGGTGGGGAAAGCAACGTTGATGCTGATGGCGGAGGCAGCGTTTCAAACCCAAACCGCTTTCAGCATCTAAGGGAGACGCCAGGAACCTCGGCGAAAGTAGGCCCGGTGAGCCGTCGAACATGTGAACAGAAAAGCCCACCCTGACTTCGCCACCAGCATCAACGTTAGTCCCTAGGCCTGGGCGCGACCAGACTCCACACTCTTTCCGAATCGATATGGTGCCTGCCCGAAGTCGAACTTGGAGGAACTGCAGTCCACTGACATTCCGTGGAGTCTACTCGCGCCCCATAATGGAGTCTGGTCGCGCGACTCGGAGTTACCCACTGGAGTCTGGTCGCACACACTAATAATAGCTTCTAAAAGCCTTCAAATAGCCTGCGCGACCAGACTCCAACTTGCACTAGAAGGGAAGGATCGGCCATGAACAAACACATGGCCCACATACATAGATTGATCATTCAGCAGGGCGTTGACGAAGCAAGACGACAAGCGGTCACCAAGCATGAACGCATGGTGGTCGAGGCCGCGTATCAGGTACTCAGCGAAGAAGCCGAAAAACTCAGCTTTGCCTACTCGGGCTTCGCATTAACCTGCTTGCCCCACAAGCCGCAAAAGGAAACCGTCTGGAGGCGCGAAGGGCATAATCTCACCATGCTAATGCAGTCCGGCCTCGATAGGACTGGGGACGCGATGGGAGTGCCTTACGGAAGCTATGCACGCTTTATCCTGCTGTTTCTGCAAAGTCAGGCCATCAAGACGAATAGCCGCGAAATTGAGCTTGGGCGTTCGATGAGGGTCTGGCTCAGCAACATGGGCCTTTCGATCGGCGGCACCACGTATCGGATGGTCAGCGAGCAAGCGAGACGGATATCGGGCTGCACTCTCACATTCTACACGGATCGGGGTGACAGGGAGATCATGCGGCGAGGCGGATTCGTTGATGGCAGCATTACCATGACGGATGTGGCCAACGACCAACCGTCACTTTGGCAAGAGCAGGTTCTCCTCAACGAGGAGTTCTTCCGTGCTCTGCGGGATCACCCCGTGCCGCTGAGCGAAGCTGCCCTCCGCGCAATCGGGCCACGCAGCTTGGTAATCGATATTTATATCTGGCTAGCCTACCGCCTACACGCGCTTAAAAAGGACACCTCAGTTTCGTGGCCGTTGCTTTACGCACAGTTTGGCACCGGTTACGGGCGGTTGCGTGACTTCCGGGCAGGCTTCCTCGCCGGCTTAGAACTGGCTTGCGCCGTTTATCCGGAAGCGCGCGTAACCATTGAGGATACAAGTATCACGATCAAACCCTCGAAGCCGGCCATCGCCAAGGCCTGAGGCCGTACAGTCTAGTCGCATGTGGGAGGAAAATTAAGGGATACCCACTATCCCGTCACCCGCGGCGAAGACATCGGATACAGTCCTAAAATCACCGACGCCGGCGTGGCGGCTTACGCGGTGGGACGTGACACCGATGCGAGCTGGGCGATATCGGAACTTAAGGCGTGGAGTCTGGTCGCGCTTAGAAGGTGGCGTGACCTTTCTCCGCCAGGCGACGAGCTTGGTAACGCCCACAACCTATTCCGTTAGCACCGCGATGCAGCTGAAGATCATGCATGATGGCAAGTGTGGAGTCTGGTCGCGACACGGCCCTATCCGGTTCCGTCAGATCTAGCGCCAACAAGTGTAACCAGGCCTTGGGACGGGCATCGAGTTAATGTTGTGCGGCTTCCAAGATGGCCAGCACGGTCGTGGCGCGGAGGAGAAATTTCGATCAGCAGTGATCGGCCGGCACGTGCTGGCGGAAACGAGGGCAGAGGAAATTGCGCACTTGGTCGTAGCCGCGACAGAGCCGGGCGGTTAAGGCGGAAAAGTTCAAGGCAGCATAGCTCCTATCGCCAGCGATGGCGGTGCTAGCCGTTCAGCGCGGCCTTTAGCGTCTTGGGGGGAGACCGCGAGCTTGCGGCCCGGCGCGAGCGTCATGGCCTCGCCGGTGGCGGGGTTACGGCCTTCGCGCTTCGGCCAGTCCTGGACCTTGAAGCTGCAAAACCCGTTCAGCCTGACCTCGGCGCCGTCTTTGACGGCATCCACGACCACCCTCAGCGTCGCCTCGATCACCTTGCGCCTGCATCTTGTCCAGATCCTGCTTAGAGGCGACCTGCTCCGCCAACTGGGCAACGTTGATGGTCCCAGTCCCTTCGAATTGTGACTGGCCGGAATGCTGCCATCGCGGCCGCGCTGGCCAACCCGGACACACCAGTCCCGCGCGTTGCACCCGCCCGTTGCTCACCTCAACCCCGATTCCGCTCTCCGTTCGCGCCACGGCCGAGGAGGAATGGTGGGAGACCGATCGGGGGGCATCGAAATAGACCGACCGCTGCAGGGGTGTGTCGCGCTGGCGCGCTCCCATGCTGCGCACGCTGCACTCGCGTCCAAACGCGCGACGAAACGGGAGACCCGACGAGGAGACATGAGGATGGACCTACCGCCGCCGCAGGCTGCGCCGCAAGGGTGCGTCGCGCTTCCGCGCTCCCGGGCTGCGCCCGCCCTTGCCCCGCCTTCTGCGCCCACGGGTGCCGGGACGGGATCAGGACGGAACGAGGAGGGGAGAGCAGGCGCAGCGGCGTCCGGCCCCGGTTCCGCCCTGCCAACCCGGCCAGGAGCACGGCGATGAGCGGACAGGATGGAGAGCTGGACCAGCTGAAGGCGGGCGTGAGCTGCGCTGTGCTGCTGGAGCGCATGCAGCCGGGCTGGCTGCTCGACAAGGAGGGGAGCACGGCCAAGTGCCTGAAATACCGCCGCGGCGCGGGCGAAGTGCTGATCATCAACCACGGCGGCCGCGGCTGGTGGGACCCGATGGGCGAGGGCAGGGGCGACGTGTTCAGCCTGGCCCAGCATCTCGACCCCGGCCTGAACTTCGGCCAGGTGCGCAAGCTGCTGCGCGGCATGGTCGGCATGCGGCCGTCCGGACCGGTCCTGGAGCGCAAGCCTAGGCAGCGCGATGCCCCTGCCATTCCGGTCGCCCAGCGCTGGGATCAGCGCAAGCGGCTGAGCCGGGGCTCGGCCACCTGGGGCTATCTCACCGGCGAGCGGGCCATCCCGGCCGGCGTGCTGGTGGCAGCGGACCTGTTCGACGCCGTGCGGGAGGGGCCGTATGCGAGCGCCTGGTTCGCCCACCGCGACGACGCAGGCGTGCTGACCGGCATCGAGATGCGCGGCCCGGACTGGCGTGGCTTTTCTGACGGCTCCGACAAGAGCCTGTTCCGGTTTCCAGGCGGCACGGGCACGCTAACCCGGCTCGCGGTGTGCGAGGCGCCGATCGACGCGCTCAGCCTGGCGGCGCTGGAGGGCTTGCGGGCCGACACGCTCTATGTCGCCACCACGGGCGGCATGGGTCCGCTGACGCTCGCCTGCCTCGACACGTTGCTGCAGGACCTTGCGAAGCAGCCCACGGGCGTGCTGGTCGCAGCAACCGACGCCGACAAACCAGGCGAGCGCTACGCCGGGCGTCTGGCAGCGATGGCCACGGCTGCGGGCGTGCGCTCGGAGCGGCTCGTGCCGCCGAACGGGCGGAACGACTGGAACGACATCCTGCAGCAGGGGAAGGTAGTATGAAGCCCGATCGCGCCTGGGTGCGGCTCGGCTCCGGCCGGCGGCTCGACCTGGTCAACCCTCAAGCCGCCAGTTGGCACGACTCAGATCTAGCGATCGGCTTGTCGCGCACCTACCGGTGGGGCGGGCACTCGCGCTGGGACCTGCCTTTGACGGTCGCGCAGCACAGCTTGCTCGTGCTGGTGCTGCGCCAGCAAATGCAACCACACCAGCCATTGACGCCCGATGAAGCATTGCGGGAGTTATTGCACGATGGAGAGGAATTCATTGGCTTCGATCCAATTGCGCCCCTGAAACCGCATCTCGGAGAGCAGTTTCATGCACTGACTGGTCGGCTTCGTGCCGCCATTGCTGAGCGTTATACATTGCCGGAGTGGCGTCCAGACGAGTATGTGCTGCACAAGCGGGCGGATCATCTCGCTGCCGCCTCTGAAGCTCTCCATGTGGCAGGGTGGGAGCGACACGAACTTGCCGACACGCTCGGCATCAGGCTCGCGCCGTTGCAGGACGACCCGTTGCCGTTGCTGCAGGGCCTGCAACCTTGGGAGCCCTGGCCGGCCCGGCGTGCGGCAGCGCTGTTCTTGGCCAAGCTGCGCGAGCTCGACGGTGCGGCATACCTCGAGGCGCCGGCCGACCTGACGATTGCGATCGAGCGCGAGACGACGCTGGCCCGGCTCGGTGCGGCCTTCTCCCGGTTGCCGTCTCGTATTCAGGCGCGCTGCGCCCGCCCGCTCACGGGCAACGGCCTGTCCGACGCGTTCGTGTTCGTCGAAACAGACGACATCGCGCAGCAGGACCTGGAAGGTGTGATCGTCGACGGCGAGCGGGACGAGCACGGGCAATGGGTGCTGGATGGCAAGTTCACCGTGTTCACGACAGACGAGGAACTGGTGACTGTCGCGGGCTGGGCCTGCACCGTCGAGATCCAATGATGGCAGGCACCGGCACGAGACGGGGAAACGGGAACAACAGGGGTGTTCGTTCCTAGCGAAACCCGGATCACGCACCCGCTTGCGCTGCCTGACCATGACGGAGGGAGCGAGACGTCCAGCACGAGACGAAAGCCGGACACGACACGAGGAGGAGAATGCCGACACAGAAGATGAAGCGCTGCCGCTGCGGGCCGGGCGCCGCAAGGGCAAGGGCCTCGCGGCCCGCGCTGCGCGCGCCCTTGCCCCACCCGCCCCGAAGCGGCTGCCGGGCTGGGTTCTCAGAAATGCTGAGGACGCAGCAGAGGGACGGCAACGATGAAATGGAACGAGACGGTGCGTGTGGCGATCGGCGCGGTGCTGTTGGCGGCGGTGCTGTTCGCCCTGGTGGCGGCTCCGGGCTTCCTGTCCGACCGGGACTCCACGACGCCGTTGCACCCACGGCAGGAGGCACGGCAATGAACGACCTCCTCCGGCGGATCGCGGCCCTGCCCCAGGTCAACGGCGTCCTGGCGGTCAAGCCGCTCGACGGCTCGCGACCGGGCAGTCTTTGCCTGACCCGGACCGACAGCATCTCGGAGCCTGTCGTGGCTATCGTGCACGGGCAAGGTGGCGAAGCCGTGGGCTACGCCCGCTTGCTGTCGGGCGCTCCAGCCATGCTCGACTTGTTGGCAGGTTTGCTGCTGCAATGGGGAGAGGCGGTCGAAGACGACAGCGAGATCAACGGCGGCGATGCCGTCGAGTGGCTGTCCCAATTTACCACGGACGCACGCGAAGTGCTGGTGGCGATGGTCGGCCCGTCGACGCAGGAGGCGGTATCATGAGGCGGGGCGTCAGCCTCGCCGAGTTGATCCGCCAGGACGGGCTTGACCTCGATCCCGAGCCGCCGCGGCTGCCGTGCCCGATCCCGCCGCGGCTGCTGATCCTGGCGTGCTCGGCCACCAAGGCGACGGGGGAGGGGCTGGTGGCGCGCGAGCGCTACCAAGGCCCGCTGTGGCAGACGCTGCGCACGGCCGACCCGGACGGCAGCAGGGCGTTCGTGTGCTTCTTGTCGGCCAAGTTCGGCTTGGGGGACGCGCGCGGCTTGTTGCCGCACTACGACCAGGTGCTGACCGATGCGGCTGCCGATCGCATGGTGGCTGCCAACGCCTGGGCGGCCTACCCCGAGCTGCCGCAGAACAGCCGGATGAGCGACGCTGCCAAGCTGCGGGCTGCCAGCCAGCATGGGCCGCGACGCACGCCATCATACGTTCTGAGACTGCTGGAACTTGAGCTGGGCCAGCCGTTTCGCGACGTCGCAATCTGCGGTGGACACCGCTACGTCCGGGTCGCGTGTTCCTGGCTGCCTGACTTCCGCACCATGCGCCAGATCGCGGCCGACGCGCCAGTAACGGTAATCAACGGCCCGATCGGCGTCATGCGCGCGAGGCTGCGGGCCTGGCTGGTGCGGGACTGAGACACGACCAGACGCGTGCCGCGTGAGCTGGTCGAGGCGATCGACGCCACGATCCGCACGGCGACCGCGCCGGCGCCGAAACACCTGCCATCGCCTGTCCCCAGGCCACCTGCTGCTTCTTGAAGGAGGGCGCACCATGTCCCGATCCATCTCCATCCGCCGCCGCGCCACACAGGTCCGCCGTGCCGAATGGCGCAGACCCGTCGAGCTGCATATCTTTAGGTTCAGCTACCCGGAGGTGGCCGGCTTCCGGCGTGAGGCGACCGTGCTGGTGCGCGGCAGGATGGGGCAGACCGCCGCCATCGGCCTGGCCTATGACCAGGCCGGCGCGCTCGGGCACGGGTCGCCGTTCTGCGTCGACATCCGCACGGTGCCGGCGCCGCGGCCGACGCCCGCGTTCGATGCGCTTTGTGCCCGCTGCACCGCATTTCCCACGCTTGTGGCCTTGTTGACCGCACCGGCCGGCTACCGACCAAGCCTGCGCCTCGATCTGCTTGGCCGGAACGGCGCGGCACTCGCGCGCGCCTATGACCGGGTCCAAACGGCCTGGGGCGACCCGCGCCGCGCCTTTGTCACCGGCCGCATCACGCGGCAGGCGACAGACGCGACGCTGTCCGCCGAGGCGGCGTGACATGGACGGCCATGGTGACGGCGGTGCTGGCCCGGCTCAGCCGGTCTGCTGGTTTTGCGGCGAGCCGGAACTGCTGGAGATCTTCGATATCTGGGTCGACGGACATTTTCAGTTGGATACCTGCTGCCAAGGCCTTCTCGACAGCATAGCCACCGGCATGAACGACGACCCTGCCTGGGGACGCGAGCTGCTGCGTCGTCTTGGCGCCGAGGAGATCACCGGTCGCCGCCTGCGCCGGGTTAGTGACGGCGAGGGTGGCCATCCGATGCTCGACTACAAGCTGGAAGTGCGCCCGGTCAGCTTCCGCGATGCGAGCGCCTTCGTCCGGGCGCACCACGCCCACGCTGGGCCACCAACGACCTGGCGGTTCGGCTGCAGCTTGTTCAATGGATGGACGATGCTTGGCGTCGTCATGGTGCGCAACCCCGTGGCGCGGGCCTTCATGAACCGTGGGATGGTCGAGGTGACACGGCTAGCAGTGCGGCGCGATGTCGAGCCGATGCTGCGGGCCGATGCGTGCAGCAAGCTCTATTCGTGGAGTGCGGCAGAGGCGCAGAGACGAGGGTTTGCCACAATCATCTCGTACACGAGAACCGACGAGCACGGCGCAAGTCTCCGCGCCGCCAATTGGGTTCGCGACGCGACGGTGCCAGGGCGCGGCTGGCACAGCGCGCGCCGGCCGCGCAGCAACGCCAACAACGCCTTCGTCGCCAAGGTGCGCTGGTCGCGCACGCTGCGGCCCAAGCCGCGAGGAGGAGCCACGCCGGCGCGTGCAGAGCGCGCGCCGGCTCCGGACTGGCTGCGGATCGGCGACGCCGGCCAACCGTTCACCTTCAGCATCGACGCCGGCTGACGCCCCACCGGATCGAGGTGCTGACAGCAGGGCAGGGGCGTCGCCGCTCCAAACGCGCGACGCAGAGGCCGAGCGGCTCAGCAAGCGGGACGGGGACGCGAGATCAGAGAAAAGCCTGAAACGAGACCTGCCGCATGCCCGGTGCGCGCCGCAAGGGTGCGGCCGCGAGCGGCCCGCGCCAGCGCGCGCCCTTGCCCCGCGCATCGGGGTGCGGCGCCGGCAAGGGATTCCGAGCAACCCTGGAGAAGGAGAACCCATGATGATGGACGACGCACGACTGTTCCGGCGCAGCGACCCGGATTTCCCGACCACGCGATCCGTCCAGCAGCGGCTGGTCGACGACGGCCGTGTGGTGGGGGAGGGGCCGCTCGCCGCCTCCAGCCTCGACGGCCTCGCCACTGCCGGACTGGTTGCACCGGCAAAGCCACGCATGTCGGCGCCGCCGGTCCCCGATGGCCCAAGCATCCCGCTCGGCGAGACGGGGCACGGCACGCTGCACCTCGACCTCAACCGTCTGCTTGCCGGGCGATGCCTGATCCAAGGGTCGTCGGGCGCTGGAAAAAGTATGTTGCTGCGGCACCTGGTCGAGGAGGCACACGATTACCTGACCACGATTCTTGTCGATCCTGAGAACGAGTTCGAGAATCTCGCAAAGCACATAGGAGCGGCGACCATCCGGGCCGCCGAGATCGCGCCGGACGGCCTGACCGCGGCGGCGTCGCGCGCGCGCCAGCACCGCCTGCCGCTGCACCTCGACCTGTCCGACCTCGAGCCCGACGTGCGGATCAACAAGGCAGCAGCGTTCTTTGCCGGACTGCTTGCGGTGCCGCGTGAGCATTGGGCACACACGGTGCTGGTCGCGGTCGATGAGGCGCACTTGCTTGCGCCGCACCTGGCCGCCTCGGCGCGGGACGCGGAGACACGCCGGCTTGGGGTGGCCACGATGACCGACCTGTGCTCACGCGGCCGCAAGCGCGGCATCAGCCCGGTGATCGCCACGCAACGCCTCGCCAAGCTGGCGACGAGCGTGGTCAGCGAGATGCACAACGTCCTTTTGGGCCTGA
>CAXTJW010000114.1:0-9451 GCA_964244305.1 uncultured Acetobacteraceae bacterium | reverse complement strand
CTATGCCGGGTCTTGGCTTTGCGCGGCGTTCTGGGCATCGGCTCGCAGCTCGCGCGTGCGGGAAGGCAGCCGCAGCCCGGCCAGCCCTTTGGGCGCGAAGATGACGAACACGATCAATATCCCGCCGACGGCGATCAGGTTGTAGACCACGCCGACGAACCGCAGCGCCTCCGTCAGCCCATAGAGCAGCAAGCCGCCCACGAATGGCCCCCAGATCGTGCCGACGCCGCCGAACACCGCCATCGCGATGACGATGGCGCTGTTGCCCGCCGACCCGACCGCGGGGCTGACGAGCTGAAGGTAGTAGGCATAGAGCGAGCCCGCGAGGCCGGCCGCCGCGGCGGCGATGGTGAACGCCAGCAGCTTGTAGCGGGTCGTGTCGATGCCGAGGCTGGCGGCGAGCACCTGGTCCTCGCGGATGGCCTGGAGCGCCGGGCCGACCTCGGTGCGGTTGCAGAGCCACAGCAGCGCCAGCATCGACCCGGCGGAAACGAACAGCACGATGGCGTAGGCCGCCTGCCGCTGCTCCAGCGGATCGGCCGGGAGCCCGCCGAAACTGCCGAAATCATGCATGCCGAACGGGCCGCCGGTCAGCGACTCCCAGTTCTGCGCCACGAGCGCGATGATCTCGCCGAAACCGAGCGTCACCAGCGCGAGGTAATGGCCACGCAGCCGCAGCGCCGGGAAGCCGACAGCCAGGCCCACGGCGGCCGAGACCAGCGCCGCCAGCGCCATCGCCGCATAAGAAGGAACGCCGAACCGCTGGGTCGCGATCGCTGCCGCATAGGCGCCGATCGAGAAGAACCCGGCATGACCGAATGAAATCTGCCCGGCATAGCCGCCCAAAAGGTCCCAGCTCGCGGCCAGGAGTGCCCAGATCAGCGCCTGGGTGGCAATATGCAGCACGAACGGGTGCGACCACAGCAGCGGCGTGGCGGCGGCGAGAACGCAGGCGAGGGTCAGCAGGAGGCGCCGGGTCATCGCCGCTTGCGCCCGAAGATGCCGTCGGGCCGCACCAGCAGCACGGCGATCATGAGGCCGAACGCGATGGCGTTGGTCCACTCCGACGGGATCACCAGCACCGAAAGCGCCTCGGTCAGGCTGACGATGAAGCTCGCGACCAGCGCGCCAAGCACGTTGCCCATGCCGCCCAGGATGGTGATGGCGAAGGCCTTAAGCGTAAGCGAGAAGCCGACCGTGGGATAGACGTTGAACAGCGGGGCGATCAGCGCGCCGCCGAGCCCGGCCAGGCCGCAGCCGAGCCCGAGCGTCAGGGTGAAGATGCGCGTGAGCGGGATGCCGACCGCCTGGGCCGACACCGGATTCTGCGCCACGGCGCGGATCGCCGCACCCTGCCGGTGGTAGCGCAGGAACAGGAACAGCGCCGCGAGCGTGGAGCAGGCGGCGGCGAGGATGATCACGCGCTGGTTGCTGACATAGGTGAAGCCGAGGTCGACGCCGCCGCGCAGCAACGGCGGCACCCGCAGGTATTCGCCGCCCGCCACCGCCAGCATGGAGTTCTGCATGACCGCCGACAGGCCGAGCGTGAGCACGAGGAACAACGGTCCGGCCGGCCGCTTGCCGAGCCGGCGCTGCAAGGGGCCGATCAGCACGGGATAGACCAGCAGCCCGACCGCGCCGGCCGCCAGCACGGCCAACGGCAGGCCGAGTGCCGGAGGCAAATGCAGCAGCGTGACCGCCATGAACGCCGCATAGCCGCCGAGGGTGAAGAACTCGCCATGCGCCACGTTGATCACGTCGAGCACGCCGAAAATAAGGGTCAGCCCGACCGAAAACAGCGCGTAGATGCCGCCCAGCACGAGGCCGACGACGACGAACTCCAGGATTTCGCCGCTCAATGCGCCTCGCCCATGTAAAGCTGCCGGATGCGGTCCGACGCGCGCAGCTCCGCCGTGGAGCCGCCGAACGCGTTGCGGCCCATGTCGAGCACCACGACCCGGTGCGCCACGGCCATGATCTTGTCGACGTTCTGCTCCACGATCAGCATCGCGATCCCCTCGGCGTGCAATCCAATGAGCTGGTCGTAGATCGCGTCGATGGCGATCGGCGACAGCGCCGCCGAGGGCTCGTCGAGCACCAGCAGCCGCGGCCCGACCATCAGCGAGCGCGCCACGGACAACGCCCGCTGCTCGCCGCCGCTGAGGCTGCCGGCACGCTGCCGGGCCCGCTTGCGGAACAGCGGGAACCGGGCATAGACCCGGTCGAGCGCATCGTTCACTGCCTGGCGGGGCAGGGTATAGCCGCCGAGCGCCAGGTTCTCGTGGACGCTCATGTCGGCGAACACGCCGCCGGCCTGCGCCACGTAGCCCAGCCCGCGCCGCATCACCCGGTCCGGCGTCAGCCCGAGGATCGAGGCGCCGTCGAAGCCTATGGCGCCATCGAACGGGCGCAGGTAGCCGAGGATGGTCTTCAACAGCGTGGACTTGCCGGCACCGTTCGGGCCGATGATGCCGACGATCTCGCCGGGTGCGACGGACAGCGAGACGTCCTGCAGGATTTCGAGCCGGCCATATCCGGCGCGCACGGCGGCCACGTCCAGGATGTTCATGCGGCGGCCGGACGCGAGCCCAGCAGCGCCGCGATCACCAGCGGGTCGGCGCGGACCTGGTCCGGCGGTCCGTCGGCGATCTTTTCCCCATGGTCCAGCACGACGATGCGGTCGCAAAGCTCCATGACGAAGCGCATGTCGTGCTCGATCAGCAATATGCCCTGCCCGGCGGTGCGCTGTGCCCGGACGATGCTGGCGATGCGGTTGCGCACCACCGGATGCACCCCCGCCAGCGGCTCGTCCAGCAGCAGCAGGTCCGGCGCCGCCAGCAGCTGCATCGTCAGTTCGAGCAGCCGCTGCTGCCCGATCGACAGGTTCTCGCCCAGCTCGTTGCGCAGATGGCCGAGGCCCATGTCGACCAGCAACGCCTCGCCGCGCCCCTGCCAACCGGTGATGCCGCGTCCCAGCGCGGCGATGGCAAGGTTCCGCCAGACCGGCAATTCGCGAAAGATCTTCACGTCCTGGAACGTCCGTCCGATGCCGCGCCGGGCAATGCGGTGCAGCGGCAGTCCGAGCAGCGAGTGGCCGTCGTAGTCGACCTCGCCGCGATCGGGCCGGATCGCGCCGGTGATCAAGTTGAACACCGTGCTCTTGCCCGAACCATTCGGTCCGATCAGTCCGACGATCTGGCCCGGCGCCACCTCGAACGAGCAGCCATCGACCGCCGCAAGCCCGCCGAAACGCTTGCCGAGCCCGCGGACAATCAGTTGCCCCTTCACTGCGTCACTTCTGCCAGGAATAGGGCGGCACCGCGCGGTAGGCACTGCCCTGCTTGGCCGCGGCCTCCGGCGGATACACCACGGCCTTCTTGCCGTCCTGGATTTGGGTGACGATGGTGTCCACCGGCATCCGGTGCCCCTCGGCGAGCGGGGTGAAGTGCCGCGAGCCCCAGGCCGCAATGAACGTGGTGTCTTCCATCGCCTTCGCGATCGCGGCGGGATCGAGGCTGCCTGCAATGCGGACCGCCTCCAGCGCCACCAGCGCGGAGTCGTGCGCCTGCACCGCGAAGGTCGACGGCGAGAAGCCGGTCTTGGCCTTGTAGGCGTCCACCATCGGCTTGCTGATCGGCGTGTAGTCCCCGGGGATCCAGCGCACGTTGACCAGCGACCCCTCCATGTCCTTGCCATGCTCGGCGACGAAGCTGTCGGCCGAGGCGCTGGTGCCCATGTGCGCGATCACCGCCGGCACCCGCAGCTCGTTGAACTGCTCGTACTCGATGGGCGCGCTCGACCCATAGACCTCGCCGACGATGGCGCCGACGCCCAGCCGCTTGAACTTGGCGAATTGCGGCGTGAGGTCGGTGACGCCGCGGGGCACGAACTCGTCTGCCACCACCTCGGTGCTCGGCACATGGGCCGCGAGCCACTCGCGGGAGATGCGGGAGAAGTCGCGGCCGGAATCGGTGTTCTCGTTCAGCATCGCCACCTTGGCCGGCTTCACCAGCGTCGCGACGGCGCCGATCGTTGCCGTGGCGACGTCGCGCGCAGTCGGGCTGAGCTGGAAGGCATACAGCATGTTCTGACGGGCGATCTTGTCGCCGATGCCCAGCGAGGCGGAGCAGCAGGCGATGACCGGCGTCGACGCGCGCTGGAACTCGTCGATCACCCGGATATACACGTCGCTGCTGAGGAAGCCGACGGCAACGTTGATCTTGTCGACCGTCAGCGCCCGGGTCACGGCGTTGAGCCCGGTGTCGGCCTTGCCCTCGTCGTCATACCAGATCACCTGGATCTTCATCGGCTTGCCGCCGACCGTGTAGCCCTGGGCGATGCGGTCCACCGCGACCTCGATGCCGGCCTTCATCTGCCCGCCGACGTCGGCGCTGACGCCGGACAGCGTCACGAAGGCGCCGAGCTTCACGGCATCCTGCGACCTGGCCGGTGCGGCAAAGGCGAGCATCGCGGCGAACAAGGCGATGAACCGCATGGCAAGTCCCCTGATTTCAGTGCGCATCGACGTAGCCGCATTGGATGTCGCCGGCGGTCGCGGTGGCCAGGCGCTGGGCCGGGTCGCCGAAGCCGCCGCCGCCGGAGGTCTCCAATCGCACGACGTCGCCACGGCGCAGGCGGAAGTTTCCGATCTTGGACGGCAGCGCCTGCCGCTCGCCGTCGCGCAGCAGCCATAGCTTGCCCGGCGCACCCGGCAGCCCGCCCGCCAGCCCATAGGGCCGGAACTTGAAGCGTTCGAGGTTCGCGGTGAACACCGCCTCCGGGCAGTCCACCCGCCACTCGCGCACCAGGCCCATGCCGCCGCGATGCCGCCCGGCGCCGGCGCTGCCGGGCAGGATGCCATAGGCGGTGACCGTCAGCGGCAGCTCGCTCTCGATCATCTCGATCGGGATGTTGGCGTTGTTGTGCATGCCGCTGGAATAGCCGTTGAGGCCGTCCTGCTCAGGATGCCCGCCGCCGCCGCCGACCTCGATCTCGACCAGCACGTTGCGGTCGTTGGCCTCGCCGATGGTCTGGAACGTGCAAACGTAGCTCGTGCCGTAATAGGCGGCGGGGATGCGCTCCGGCACCGCCTGGTGCAGCGCGCCCAGCAGCGTGGTCGCCAGCCGATGGGTGACGGCGACGCGGTTGGCAACCGGCGCCGGCGTCTGGGCGTGCACGATCGAACCCGCGCGCGCAACCACTGTCACCGGGCGATAGCACCCGGCGTTGGCGGGGATCGGCTGATCCGCGCAGGCCATCACGGCATACGACACCGCCGAGCCCGAGGACGCGAGCGTCGCATTGATCGGCCCGAGCGCCTGCGGGCCGGAGCCGGAGAGGTCGACCACCATTTCCTCCCCGTCGATGTCGATCGCGGCGTGAATGCGTATCGGCGTGTCGGTGAGCCCGTCGTCGTCGATCCAGTCCTCGAACTCGTAGCGCCCGTCCGGCATGCGGCCGATCATCGCCCGCATCGCCGCCTCGGAGCTGTCGAGGATGCGGGCGCAGGCGGCCACGATCGCCGTCGCGCCGAAGCGGTTCGCGAGCTTCGTCATGTTGGCGACGCCCACCGCGAGCGAGGCGAGCTGCGCCTGCAGGTCGCCCCACAGCATGTCCGGCCGCCGCACGTTCTGCCGCATCATCGCCAGCACCTCGGCGTTCAGCGTCCCGCGCCGCAGCAGCTTCAACGGTGGGATGCGCAGCCCTTCCTGGAACACTTCGGTGGCCGTCGCGCCGTATGAGCCGGCGGAGATGCCGCCCATGTCGAGGTGGTGGCACAGCGTGCCGACGATGGCGATGCGCACGCCGTCCACGAACACCGGCCTGAATGCCAGGATGTCGGGGATGTGCTGGCCGCCGCAATACGGGTCGTTGGTGATGACGACGTCACCGTCCTCCCAACCGTCGAGCGGCATGAAATCGCGGATGATCGTCAGGAGCCCGGCGCCCATCGAGTTCAAATGCTGCGGGATGCGCGCGGATTGCGCCACGTTGTAGCCGTCGCGGTCGAACACCGCGGTCGAATAATCCAGCAGCTCGCGGACGATGGTGGACCGGCTGGTGCGCCAGATCGTCACGTCCATCTCGGCCGCGGCGGCGGTCAGGGCGTTGCGCATGATTTCAAGCTCGATCGGTCCCAGCGTGCCCATGCCCTTCGTCTCGGACGAGACATGCAAGCGCTGCGCCAGCAGGTCGCCGTCCTGGCCGGGGCCGCAGGTCCAGCCGGGGGCGACGAACACGGTGGTATAGGCCTCTTCGATCAGCGCCGGGCCAGGGATCGGATGACGCACGTCCGCACGCCGATAGACCGCGACGTCGTGCCAGGCGCCGGCGACAAACACCTTTCGTTGTCGTTCGATCGCGGCCTCCGTGAGCGTCGTGGCATAGGTCGAATGCACTTCCGGCAGGCGTCCCGTCGCGGTCAGGCGCAGGGTCACGATCTCCACGGGATCGCCGGGGTCGGCATAGGAGAACCGCTGCCGGTGCAACGCGTGGAAATCGGCGATCAGGCGGTCCAGCGTGCCTGGGGCGGGCACCACGTCGCCCCACGGCACGACGAGTTCGAAAGCCTGGCCGTGGTAGCGCATATCGACGGACAAGCTGAGTTCGCGACGCTCGGGCGGCAGGCCGTCCTGTTCGAGCAGGCTTTCGCCCTGCTGCCGCAACGCCAGGCAGGCACGCTCGATTTCGTCCAGGCTCTCCGGCACGGCGCGCAGGATGCGGCTGCTCGCCAGGTCGTGCACGATGTCGGAGTGCAGGATCCCGCTGGCGGAGAAGGTGCTGGCCTCGGCGGGGAACACGACTTGGCCGATGCCGAGCTCCTCGGCCACCGGGATCGCGTGCAGCCCGCCGGCGCCGCCGAACGACAGCAGGCTGAATTGCCGTGGGTCCAGGCCTTTTTCGAACAGGCTCAGCCGGATCGCCGACGCCAGGCTGGCATTGGTGAGCGCCAGGATGCCCTCCGCCGCCGCGTCGACTTCCACGCCCAGTGCATCCGCGACCTGTTTTTGCATAGCCAATTCGGCGCCGGGCAGATCGAGCGCCATGGCCCCGCCCATGAAGAACCCGGCGTCGAGCCGCCCGAGCAGCAGGTTCGCATCCGTCACCGTGGGCTGCGTGCCGCCATGCCCATAGCAGACCGGCCCAGGCCGTGCCCCGGCGCTGCGCGGGCCGACGACGAGGCGGCCACCTGGCAAAACGGACGCGATGGACCCGCCACCGGCGCCGATCGTGCGGATTTCGACCATCGGCAGGCGCACCGGCAGGCCGTCGATCTCGCCCTGGGTCATCGAGGTCACGCTGCCGTCGCGCACGACGCAGACGTCGAAGCTGGTGCCGCCCATGTCGATCCCCACGAGGTCCGGCAACCCCAGTCGCTTCGACGCGCGCTGCGCCGCCAAGGCCCCGCCGCTGGGTCCGGAGAGCAGCAGGCGCACCGGCTGCTCGCTGGCGATCTCGGCGGAGCAGACGCCGCCGTTCGATTGCACCAGCAGCAGCCGCGCCGCCATGCCGTGTGCCTGCATGCGTTCCGCCAGGCGCATGAGGTAGGAGCGGACGACGGGGATCAGCAGCGCGTTGAGCACGGTCGTCGAGGTGCGTTCGTATTCGCGGATTTCGGGGCTGATGTCGGACGAGATCGAAACGGGAAGGCCGGGAAAGGCCGCCAGTACGCGGTCGCGCAGGCTCTGTTCATGGGCCGGGTTGACGTTGGCGTTCAGCAGCGAGACGGCGACGGTTTCGGCGCCATGGGCGCGGATGGCCGCCAGGACGGTGTCGATCGAGTGCGGCTCCAACGCCCGTTCGACGCTGCCATCCGCCCGGATGCGCTCGGCGACGCCGATACGCCGGTCGCGCGGGATGAGCGCTTCCTGGCGCGTCGGCTTCAGGCCATAGACATCGCGGCGCACGTGGCGGCCGATCTCGAGCACGTCGCGAAAGCCCTCGGTTGCGATCAGGACGCCGCGGGCGAGCTTGCGTTCGAGCACCGCGTTGGTCGCGATGGTGGTGCCGTGCAGCAGGAAACGGATGTCGGCGATGTCGAAGCCGAACCGCTGTGCGGCCTCGCCGATGCCGGCCATCAGCCCGATCGAGGGATCGTCCGGCGTTGTCGGCGTTTTCAGGTTGTTCAGCGCGCCGGTGGCTTCGTTCAGTACTTGGAGATCGGTGAAGGTGCCGCCGATATCGATGCCGATTCGGATTTTTCTCGTTGTGGGCACTTAGCCTCCTGAACGGCGACAGCTTGAACGGAGTGGTGGCGTGAGACTTCCACCATAAAAACCCGGGCGGCAAGCGTCGACGGTCAAATTGCATGTTTCTTGCATGCATAAGCGGATTGTAGGGTTATGCAGGCGCTACGAAGCAGGATCGCGTCCGGTTCGGTCGGCGACATTTGCTGCTCTCCCGTGTGCTCTAGCGCCGCGTCAATCTCGCCGCAGCGATTTCGGCGCTGTTTGTGGCTGGTAATATTGTCGGCGGGGATCCTCGCTCGCGCGCGGCTCGCCTGACTGGGTTCTGTGCACACCCATAATCGGCGACGCGGGCCGGAAGGAGTTGGCTCTGATCGCATTTGCAGCCTGCGATGTGATGCATACTCGGAGTCCAGCGAAACCGCGCCCGAGCCAGCCAGGAGTTTTGGCACGGTCTGCAGGACTTGAGTGACCTAAAAACGTGCACAGTCCGGACAGGCACATGCGTGTTGCGTTATTTTGTTGCCCATAGACGTCACACTGCAAATGAGTTTTGCAGCGTGTCTGTTAGTGGGTCGCCAAGTTAGCCTTTTTTCGGCCTATGAGGTGACTGAGTCGATAAAAGAGTGATGGCCGATTTGCTGCAGGTTACTGCTATATCAGCTTAAAGTATTTTGCCCTGCAATAAGAGATAATTAACTATTTGCCTGCAAGATGCGACAAATCTTGCATCTGGAGATATTTGTGGCGAGTTTCTTTTCACGTTTTAGCATGCGAATCAAACTGGTCACCCACTCAGCCTGCTCCTAATGGCAATAATGGCCCTCAGCCTCTTTATGATCAGGCGGATATCCACCAGGAATGATGTTTTGAAAGCCGTGGAAGATACTTTACTTTCCAAGATTGACGAAAATCCGGATCAAAAAAAGCAATTTTGTTTTATAGAAAATGCTGAGGACGTGCAGGTCACGTCTTATTTTATTTAGTAAATCGGCATTGTGCATTCTAGGACATTTATAAAATGATAAAACTTTTTCATTTCCTATTTCCTTCGCTCAAAGCAATGTCGAATAAGGCTGAGTGGCTTGATACCCTATCCAACCACTGTGGGGTTGGATTATGGGATGCCATGTTGCATGAAGGCAATGCAATGCATCCGGAATCGCGATGGACATGGTCTGCAGAATTTCGGCGTCTCTGCGGCTATAACACCGAAGCCGAATTTCCAAATATAGTTCAGTCCTGGTCTGACAGGCTGCATCCAG
>CAXTJW010000113.1:0-9460 GCA_964244305.1 uncultured Acetobacteraceae bacterium | reverse complement strand
GCGGTGAGGAACGGCACCAGGTTGCCGACCTGCAGCCGCGCCTCCTCGTTGTCGAGCACGAGCACCTGTGGCGACGACAGCACCTTCACATCGGTGACGGCCTGCAGCGCGTTCAGCGCGGCGTTGGCGTTGTTGGGGCCGCTCAGCACGAAGCCCGGGAAGCCCGAGGCGAAGGCACCAGCCGCGGTGCCGGCCGGGCTGAAGTTGAGCGCGCCGTTGATCCCGGCCTTGAAGAAGAACTGCGTGCCGTATTGCAGGGTGTCGTTCAGCGTCACCTCGGCCACCGTCGCGTCGATGCGGACCTGCAGCGGCAGGATGTCGATCTTGCGCAGCATCGCCTCGATGGTGTCGCGCTCGGACGGGGTGGCATACAGCAGGATGGCGTTGTTCTGGCTGTTTGGGATGATGCGGACGGTGTTGGCGTCCTCGGCCCCGTTGTTCGCACCCCCCCCGCCGCCGGAGCCGCCGGTCGGGTCCAGCCCGCCGAGCAGCGGGTTGGCGGGGTTTTGCGACGGGTCGGACGCGCCGCCGGGCTGTCCGCCAAGCCCTCCGCCCTGGCTGGAGCCGAGACCGCCACCGCGGCTGCCCAGCCCGCCGCCGCCCAGCCCGCCGCCTCCACCGCCGAGACCGCCGCCCCCTAGGCCTCCGCCGCCGAGGCCGCCGCCGCCGCCGAGCCCGCCCCCGCCCGAGCCGCTGGAGTCGCCGCTGTTGAACCCCGACTGCCGGCTGCCGCGGCCCGGCGCCGTCGAGCCCGCCCCACGCGCGCTGGGCTGCGCCGTGACCTTGCCCGGCGTGAATGCCTGCTGCAGCACGTAGGCGATGTCGTTGCTGCGGCTATTTTGCAGGTAGTACACGTTCCAGCTCCGCAGCGTCTGCCGCCGCCCGCGCTCGATCAGCGCATACACCCGCCGTGCCTGGTCGATGTAGCGCGCCTGGGACGACACCAGCAGCACGGCATTGATGCGGTCCATCGGCACGACCCGCACGACGTTGGCCAGCGCGCCGCCACTGTTGGCGCGGAACGCATCCGACAAGGCGGTGGCGAAGTCCTTGGCGCCGCCGGACGTGACGGGGAACAGCGCGTATGACTGGCCCGCCAGGATATCGATGTCGAAGGCGCGGATCAGGGAAATCAGCGCCTCCCGCGTGGGCGGGTCGCCGCTGAGCAGCAGGACGTTGCGGCCGGGGTCGGCGACCACCTTGCCCGTGGCGCCGACATAGGGCTGCAGCACCTTGGCCAGGTCCTCGGCCGAAGCGTAGCGCAGCGGCACGATGCCGCCGCCGCTCGTGGCGTCGCTGCCGGCCAGCACCTGCGACCCGGCCACTGCCGCCGGCACCACGCGGTAGATGTCGGCATTCTGCACCAGCGCCGCGCCGTTCTGCACCAGCAGCGCCTGCAGCGCCGGCAGCAGTTGCGAGCGCGCCACCGGGGTCGCGGTCCGCAGCGTCGCGGTGCCGCGGACGGCCGGGTCGATGGTGTAGGTGACGTGCATGATGGTGCCGAGGATCTGCGCCACGACCTCGCGGATGTCGGTGTCGACGAAATCGAACGAGATGTCGCCGCCTCCGCCTCCGGCCCCGTCTGCTCCCGGGCCGCCGGGCGGCAGCGCCACGGCGCGGACCTGGCCGACCGAAACCTGCGGCGTCGGCAGCGAGTTGGGCGAGCCCACGGGGCCGTTCACCCGCCGCGCCGCCGCCTCGGTGGGTCCGCTGATCTCCGGCAGCGAACGCAGCACCGGAACGCTGTGCGGCTCGCAGCCGGCGAGGCCAGCCAGCAGCAGCAGCCCTGGGCGGCTCAGCCCCGAGCTTGTCAGTCCCGAACGCCTCATCTTGCGACGCCGGAGAAGCCGGGGAGGTTTCGCAGCGATTGCATGACGTCGGTCGCCACCGCCGCGCCGGGCCCTGCGGCCGCGCCGGGGTCGCGCGGCCGTGGGTCGAAGCTCGGGTGCAGCACCTGCGCGCCGCCGGGACCCGAGAGCGTGACCTGACCGGCCTCGATCGACTGCACGGTATAGACGCCGACCTGCGCGCCCTCCTGCGCCACGATGGGCCGGCCTCCCTCGCGGGCGGCGAAGATGACGCTGCGGCTGCGGCCGTTGACCAGGATGCCGGCCAGCCGCGGCAGGTTGGCCGGTGCCGCGGCAACGCGGGCGGCGACGGCGGTTGGACGGCGGGTCACGGCGAACAGCGGACGGGCGAGGATGCCGTCCACCAGCTCCTCCCGGTCCACCCGCGCCACGCGCGGCGATTTGGCCGGGCTGGGCCGTGCGGGAGTCGGACTCTGGACGGTGGCGATCATGGCGCCCTCATCCGCGACTATGCCCGGGAGTTCAAGGGCTATCGTTGCGGCCAGCAGGACGGCGAGGCCCAGCAGGCCAGCCAGCGCGCGCGGTATCATGGCGCCCGAAACCCCAGCACGGTGAACGAGGCCTCCAGCGGCGGTTCGCCCCCGGTGCCGAACTGGCGCATGCCGCGGATTTGCAGGTCGTCCACCAGCATCTGCGGCGACGACTGCCCGATCGCGCGCAGCAGCTGCACCAGCACGCCCCAAGGCGCCGACAGCGCGACGCGCACGCTGATGCGGCGATAGGCCGCCACCGTCTCGGCCGGCAACGCCTCGGTGCTCGACAGCGTGGCGCCGGCGCGGCCGGCCATGTCCTGGACCAACTGCTGCAGCGTCGCGCCCGCCACCGCGTCGGACGAGCCGTCGAGCAGCGTCGCCGCTACCGGGCCGACCGCCACAGCCGCGGCCGCCTGGCGCTGCAGGTCGGGCAGCCCGGCCGCGACCTGTTCCATGCGCTGTGCCAGCCGGCTGCGCTGCTGCAGCGCGTCCGCCCGGTCGGCGTGCCAGTCCAGCAGCGGCGACGCCACCGCCATCCAGGCCGCCGCCAGCACGAGCAGCAGCAGCGCCACCGCCAACGCCTGGCCCCGGCGGCCGGTCGGCAGCGATTCGATCACGGCGCCATCTCGGCGCGGATGGAGAAACCCTCGTTATGCGTGCCCTCGTTGCGCGTGACCGGCGCCGCGAAGGCCGGGTTGCGTATGCTGTGCTCGGCGGCCAATGCGGCAATCAGCTTCGCCGCGCCGGCGGACTGCCCGCTGATGGTCACGATGCGGGCGCGGAGCGTCAGCTCGCTCAGGAAGGTGTCGTCCGGCAGCACATCGGTCAGGGTCGCCAAGGTCTGCAGCGCGTCGCCGACCCGGCTGCGCTGCTCCTCGAACACGTCCGTCCCGGCGGCGCTGCTCAGGATGCGGCGGCGCAGCGCCTCCGCCTGATCCACCTGCGGGCGCAGATCGGCGATTTGGCTCTCGACGCGATCGCTGCGGACCGACTGCACCACGAACGGGACCGCGACGGCCGCGATGGCCAGCACGGCGCAGGCGGCCGTCGCGACCACCAGCGCGCGCTTGCGCCACCGTGCCGGCTGTGCCCGGTCCAACGCGATGCGCCGCGCTGGGCTGCCGGGGCTGCCCGGAGTCGATGCCTCCAACGCCGTGGGACGCAGCCCGGCCTCGCGCAGGGCGCCGAGCACCTGGGCCAGCCTGGCCTTCGGCACCAGCAGCAGGCGCAGATAAAGGCGGCCCTGGGCGCGGTCGCGCCGCTCGACGGACCAGGTCCAGAACAGCTCGTCGGCGGTGAATGGGGTGATGCGGTCCATCTCATACTGCAGCACGCGCTCCGGATCCCGCTCGGCGGCGATCGGCAGCACGGCCTGCTGCTCCAGCAGCAGTTCGGGCGGCAGGCGCAGCACGGCGCCCGCACCCTGTCCGGCGACGCTGGCCCGCAGCGCGGCGATCCCGGCGGGGTCCAGGGCGAAACGTCCGAGCGCGCCGTCGCGGCCCTTGCGCCGTATCAGGACGTCGACGCTGGGCGAGCTGGGGGGCGGGCCGGGCGACAGGTGGACCACGACGACCAGCCCGCGCGCGTCCGACCCGGCGTCGGACTGCACGAGCCGCGCCGGCAACGCCGCCCTGAGCTGCTGCGCCCACCAGATGAGGAATTCGTTAAGCATGTGCGCTATGGACGCCAACCTTGAGGGTGCCGCAAGTGAATACCCGGGGACGACCATACCGGATGCGCCGCGCCCATGTTAGCGGCGGGGGCAGTGGCGGTGCCGGCAGTCATGATGGGCGTTGCGCTACACGCCGGCCGCGCGCTGCCGCCGCGGGCTCGCGATGATGTCCGGCCAGTGCCGGCGGTCCTCCGGTGGGAACACCACCCGCAGCCGCACCAGCAGCGGCAGGTCGTTGCCGCTCCAGCTTGACGACCATTGCGGGGCCGGGCCGCGCGGCCAGTAGGCGAGCTCGATATGGTCGATGCCCTGCAGCAGCCCGGTCTCGATCGGCAGGCCCGGCGGGCCGAACGGCTTGCCGGCCGGGCGCGGGGTGGCGCGGAGCACGAGCTGCCGGGCGCCGTCGACCCCCAAAGCGATGTCGGCGCGGCGGGTGGGTAGGCCGCTCGCCGCCGGCAGCTCGGACACGAAGGCCAGCGTGCCGGCGGTGCCGCGCATCGAGGCGCCGTCGCGGGCCGAGCCAGGGTCCATGTCCTCGATCAGCCGCCGGAGCGCCCGGTCGACCGCGTCCAGCTCGCTGCGTTCCGCCAGGTTGCGCGCCTGGGTGTCGGTGGCGCGCAGGCCATAGCGCACGCCCTGGGTCAGGCCGGCCAGGATCAAGCCCAGCACTACGAGGGCCACCAGCAATTCCAACAGGGTGAAACCTTGGTCGCGCCGGCGGGTCAAGGCGGCTCCGGCAGCGCCGAGCCGACGCGCTCGGTCGCCAGCACCACCTCCCGCTCGCCGCCGTCCATCTGCCACGAGATGTGGACGGTGACCGCCAGCAGCGTCGCGCGGCCGGAGCGGGGCGGGTCGATGCCCTGGCGCGCCCGCGGGGCGGTGGCGATCGGCGTGACGTCGACCCGCCATGCATAGCCGCCGCCATCGTCGCCGCGCTGCTCGCCGGGCGTTGGGGACGCGTCCAAGGTGGCGAGGCGGGAGCGGGCGCGGGACAGCGCCTCCTGGTAGTGCCCGGAGACGCGGGCCGACTGCAGGCCGCCAGCTGCGCCTTGGGTCAGCGCGCCGAGCGCCAGAGCAGCTATGATGAACGCGACCAGGACCTCTAAAAGCGTGAAACCCTCCTCATGGGCCATTAGCCACGCTCACGCGGCCGGTGAGCCAGTCCACGCCGACCTGCATGTGCTGTGTGCCGGCCTGCAGCTCGACCCGTCCGCCAGAGGAGCTGCCGTCCGGCAGGAACGCGATCCCGGCCGGCCCGCCCGCTCCCGGTTGCGCGCTGGCGAGATCGGCGGTCGTGATAACCGCCATCGCGATGTCGGCCGGAAGCCCACGCGGCGCTCCGACGCCGATGCGCAGCGTGCGGGCGCGCGGGTCGAGCGCCACCATCACGCGCTGGTTCGACATGATGGCCCGGGTGCGCGCGACCCGCAGCGACTGGGCGACCGCGTTTGCCGCCGCCCGCATCTCCAAGGCGGCGCTGCGCGGCGGCCCCCGCGTCAGCACGAGGCCGCCGACCATCCCCAGCACCGCCAGCACGACGATCATCTCGATCAGCGTGAAGCCTGAGTCGTGACTGCGGTGCGCCGGGTCAGCTCGCGGCAAGGTCGTTTAGCCCCAGCATCGCCAGCAGCAGCGACGCCACGATTGCGGCGATCACGGCCCCCATCGCCACGGTGATCGCCGGCACCAGCAGAGCCACGAGGCGCTGCACGCCGAGCCGGGTCTTTTCCTCGTGGATCTCGGCGGCACGCAGCGCCATGGGGCCGAGCTGCGCCGTCTCCTCGCCGAGGCGCAGCAGGTAGATCGTACGGGCGGGAAACACGCCGGATTCGTCCAGCGGCCGCGACAGCCCGGCGCCGCCCTTCGCGCTGAGCGTCGCGCGCTCGACCGCGGCGACGCCGGCCAGGTTGCCGATCGCGTCCTGCACGATGCCGAGTGCGGCGATCAGCGGCACGCCGTTGTTCAGCAAGGTGCCGAGCGTGCGGGTGAAGCGCGCGGCCACGATCTCCCGCGTGAGGCCGCCCACCACCGGCAGGCGCAGCAGCAGCCGGTCCATCAGCAGCCGCGGCCGGGGTTGGCGCAGCGCCTGCCGGGCGATCAGCACCAGGGCGATGATCGCCAGCAGGGCATAGACGCCATAGGCCGATACGGCGGCCCCCGTATCGATCAATAGCTGCGTCGGCCGGGGCAGGGCCGCGCCATTCTGCTCGAACAGCGGCACGAACTGCGGCAGCACCTGGGTCAGCAGCAAGGTGATGGAGCCGATCGCGACCAGCAGCAACAGGGCCGGGTAGATCATGGCGGAGGTGACGGTCGAGGCGAGGCTGCGCTCGCGTTCCAGCAGGTCGGCCAGGCGGTCGAGCGTCGGCGCCAGGGTGCCGCCCGCCTCGCCGGCGCGCACGAGCCCGACATAGATGCGCGGGAAGCTGCCGGGGTGTTCCGCGAGCGCCGTCGCCAGCGAGCCGCCGTCGCGCACCGTCTTGCGCAGGCTCTCGACCGTTGCACGCACGCGGGGGTTCGCCGCGGTGTCGACCAGGAAACGCAGGCTGCGGTCCAGGTCCTGCCCGGCGCCAAGCATGATCGACAGCTCGCGCGTCAGGTTCGCCACGTCCTGCCGGCTCATGCCGCGGCGACCGACGTCGCGGCGCAGCAGGTCGGCGAAGCTGCTGCCGCCGGCGGGCTCGGCACGCATGGGGATGCTGCCCTGGCGCTGCAGGCGGGACACGACCTCGGCTTCGGTCGCCGCGTCCATGGTGCCGCGGACGGTCTGGCCGGCCGGGTCGATGGCGGTGTAGCGGAAGGCCGGCATTATGCCTTCCTGGTCATGCTTCGGCACGGATGCTGCGGACGACTTCCTCGATCGTCGTGGTGCCGGCCAGCGCGGCCTCGAGGCCGGCGTCGAACATCGTGACCATGCCGGACGCCACCGCGGCGCGCTCGATCTCGGTATGCTCGGCGCGGGCGAAGATCAGCCGTTCGATCTCGGCGTTGGGGGCGAGGAACTCGGCGATCGCCTGCCGGCCGCGGTAGCCGGTGTTGCGGCACTTGGCGCAGCCCACGGGGTGCCACAGTCGCGGCTTGCCCCCGGCCCGGCGCTCGAGGTCGAAACGCCGCACCAGCTCCGGCGCCGCCTCGCCCTCGACGGCGCAATGCGTGCACAGCCGCCGCACCAGCCGTTGCGCCAGGATGCCGCGCAGCACGGCCGTCAGCAGATAGTCCTCCAGCCCCATGTCGCGCAGCCGCGAGATGGTGGCGGCGGCCGAGTTGGTGTGCACCGTCGACAGCACGAGATGCCCGGTCAACGCCGCCTGCACCGCGATCTGCGCCGTCTCGATATCGCGGATCTCGCCGACCATGATCACATCCGGGTCCTGCCGCAGGATGGAGCGCAGCAGGCTCGCGAAGTTGAGCCCGATCTGCGGCTTCACCTGGATCTGGTTCACGCCGGACAGTTGGTATTCGATCGGGTCCTCGACCGTCACCACCTTCCGCGCGACGGAATTGAGCGATAACAGTCCGGTATAGAGCGTCGTGGTCTTGCCGCTACCGGTTGGTCCCGTGACCAGCACGATGCCGTTCGGCAGATCGAGCGCCGCGTTCACCTTCGCGATCACCGCCGCCGGCAGCCCCAGCCGCGCGTAGTCGAAGGCGACGGTGCTGCGGTCCAGCACGCGCAATACAACGGTCTCGCCATAGAGCGACGGGATCGTCGACACCCGGAAGTCGATCTCCTGACCCCGTACCGCCAGCTTGATGCGGCCGTCCTGCGGCAGCCGGCGCTCGGCGATGTCGAGGCGCGACATGATCTTGATGCGCGACGTGATGGCAGCGGTCAGGCGCGACGGCGGGCTGTCGGCCTCGTGCAGCACGCCGTCGTAGCGGTAGCGCACCCGCAGGCGGTCCTCGAACGGCTCGATGTGGATGTCGGACGCCTGCGTCTCGACTGCGCGGGCGATGATCTGGTTCACCAGGCGGATGACCGGGGCCTCGCTGGCGAGGTCCTTGAGGCGCTCAGCGTCCTCCTCCAGCGGTTCGGCATTGGCGTCTTGCGGCTCGGCGCTGGCGGCGGGGGCGTCGGAATACAGCCGATCCAGCGCTGCATCCAGTTCGATCGGCACCCCGACCAGCAGGCTCACCGGCAGCCCGGCGGCGGCGGAGATCGCGGCGGGCACGAACGGGTCGAGCGGATCGGCGACCGCGACCAGCAGCCGGCCCTCGTGCTCCGCGACCGGCAGTGCCCGCGCACTGCGCAGGAACCGGGTCGAGAGCCGGTCGGCGAACAAAGGCTCGCTCGCCGGATAGCGGTCCGGGGTGGCGATCGGCAGCCGCAGCAGCGTGGCGTAGGCCTCCGCCAGGCCGCGCTCCGTGACTAATCCCAATTGCAGCAGCACCTTGTCCAGCCGCTGCCCGCTATCCTGCGCGACCCTGTGGCCACGTTCGACCGTGCGCAGGTCGCATTGATTGAGCTCGATCAACAGCGCGGCCAGCCGCTCGATCGGACTGCCTGCCGCGCTGGGATCGGTCTGGATCGTCTCGATGCTTGGCGCACTCATCCTGCGGTGGCCCCGGTTGTGGCGTTGTTACGCGTCGTATACATGGTCCCTCCGCGTGCCGGGAGTAGGCCGGGTAGATTGGGCCGGGTAGATTGGGCCGCGTAGATTGGGAGCGTGCTTGGACGGGCTGTTGCCGCTATTGCTGTCCCCGTTCATCGGCAGCTTCCTGGGCGTGGTGATCCGGCGGCTGCCGCTGGGCCGCAGCATAGCCCTGGCGCGGTCGGCCTGCGAGGGTTGCGGCCGTGCGCTGCCCGCCCGGGATCTGGTGCCGCTGCTGAGTTTCGCCGTGCTGCGCGGACGCTGCCGGTTTTGCCGGGCCGGCATCGCGCGGTTTCATGTCTGGATCGAGCTGGCCGCCATCGGCGTCGCCGCCTGGGCCATGACGGTGACGGCGGATGTCGTATCGCTCTGGGCCGACTGCGTGCTGGGCTGGTCGTTGCTGGCGCTGGCGTGGATCGACCGGGACCATCTGCGTTTGCCCGACGCGCTCACCTTGCCGCTGGTGGCGCTTGGCCTGCTGGTGACCTTTTGGCTGGACCCGGACGCAGCCGTCGACCACGCCCTGGCGGCCGCTGTCGGCTATCTGGCGTTCAGCGGCGTTGCCCTGGCCTATCGCATGCTGCGGCGGCGTGAGGGCTTGGGGCAGGGCGACGCGAAGCTGCTGGCGGCCTCCGGCGCCTGGGTTGGGCTGGCCGGGTTGCCGACCGTGGTGCTGGGCGCTGCGGTGATCGCGCTGTGCATGACCTTGGGACAGCGCCTGTTCCAGCATCAGGCCGCGGACACACCGATCCCGTTCGGGCCGTATTTGGCATTGGCGACGTGGCTGGTGCGGCTTTATGGGGCTGCGGACTTGGCTTGACGGCGGAGAGGGTGGGATTCGAACCCACGGTAGCT
>CAXTJW010000112.1:0-9491 GCA_964244305.1 uncultured Acetobacteraceae bacterium | reverse complement strand
CTTCGCTGATCTCGATGACGCCCTGGGCGGCCAGGTCCTTGGCCATGGCGACGATCGCGGCCTGGGCCTCGTCGACGTCGCGCAGCTTTACCGGGCCCAGCGCCTCAATATCTTCGCGCAGCATCTTGCCGGCGCGTTCCGACAGGTTGCCGAGGAACAGCTGGCGCAGCTTGTCCGACGCGCCCTTCAGGGCAATCGGCAGCTTGGTCTTGTCCACCGCGCGAAGCAGGGATTGCACGTTGACCGGCGTCAGGCGCTGGAGGTCGTCGAAGGTGAACATCAACGCCTTGATCCGGTCCGCCGCCTCGCGGTTACGTTCTTCCAGTGCGGCCACGAACCGCGCCTCGCTCTGACGGTCCAGGCTGTTGAAGATGTCGGCCATCATCTCGTGGCTATCGCGGCGGCTGGCGCTTGCAAGGTTCGGCATAAATTCTGACCGCAGCGTCTGCTCGACGCCGTCCAACACCTCCCGCTGCACGCTCTCCATACGAAGCATGCGCATGACAACCTCGATGGCGAAGCTATCGGGCAACAGTATCAACACCCGGCCGGCATGTTCCGCTGGCACTTTGGACAGCACCACTGCGACAGTTTGCGGATATTCGTTCTTCAAGTAGTTGGCCAGCACCGCTTCGTTCACGTTGCCCAGCTTGTCCCACATCGTCCGGCCGGCAGGGCCGCGTATTTCTTCCATCATCTGCGCCGCACGGTCCGGCGGCAACGATCGACGCAGCAGGCGTTCGGTGCTCTCCAGGCTGCCCATGAGGCCGCCCTGCTGGCCGATGTTGCCGGTGAACTCGGTGCAGAGCTCCTCCACGACGGTCGCCTCGACGCTGCCGAGCTGCGCCATCGTGCTCGTCACGGCCCTGATCTCGTCGGGATGCAACGCGCTGAGCAACTTGGCGCTTTGCGCCTCTCCCAAAGCGAGCATCAGGATCGCGGCCTTCTGCCGGCCAGTAACGGAGCTCAATGTCTTGATGGTGCTCATCGTTCAGCTCCCTCGGGCATGATCCAGCTACGCAGCATCGCCAAGCTTTCTTCGTGACGGTCGTCGACCAGCTCCGATACTTTGCGGATGGACGCCGTCCGCAGCGCGCCCACGACATTGGCGAGCTGGGTCAGCTCCTCCGCTGGCGTATTGAGGGCCGCGGTATCGGCTGCGAGGGCTAGCGCAACCGGGACGATGGCTGGCTGCATCGTCAATCGCAGTACCAAGGGCCGCATCACGAACAGCAGGATCAGCAGAGCCCCGACCGCAAGGAAACCAGTCTCCGCCAGATGCAGGATCTCGGACTTTTCGAGGTGCATCCAGCCAGTTGGCGCCGCGGCCTCCTGGCCATCGCCGTCGTTGACGAAGCGCATGTTCACGACCTCGACCCGGTCGCCGCGCTGCTCGTTGAAGCCGATCGCGCTACGCACCAGCGTGGCGATACGCGCCAGCTCGTCCGGCGTGCGCTCGACGTAGGACACGGTTCCGTCGGGCCCACGGGCCGCGCCGCCGTCCACCATCACCGCCAGGCTGATCCGGCGCAGCTGCGGCTGCTCGTGCACCAGCGTACGGACGGTCTTGCCGATCTCGTAGTTGGTGGTCTCTTCCTGTTTCTGCTCCTGCGACCCGGCAGGGTTGGCGCCGGCGTCGGCGTTCGGGAGATTGTTCTGCACCGTAACGCTCGCCGCCGCCTCGGTCGTGTGATTATTGTCGGTCGTGCTCTGTTGGCTGCGCACCACCTGTCCATCCGGGTCGTAGCGCTCCTGCGTTTCATGGACCTGGTCGAAATCCAGGTCCATCGACGCCTCGGCCCGAACCCGGCCGGGTCCCAGCGTGCGCTCCAGCATCTCCTCAACCGCCCGGGCCAGCCGCAGCTCGGATGCGCGCTTCACGTCGTCGGCGGATTGCGCGGTGCCGGCCGGACCAGTTGGCTGCCCGGCGCGGGCCAGCAGGTTGCCCCGGCTATCGACAATCGCGATATTCTGCGGACGCAGACCCGGCACTGCGGCGGCAATCAGGTTGAGCACTGCCTGGGTGCCCTCGTTATCCAGCCGAGCGGCGCCGGCCATCGTCAGCACCACGCTCGCCTGCGCCTCCTGCCGGTCCCTGGCGAAGGGCTCACGCTTCGGCAGCACCAGATGAACCCGCGCCGCCTTCACGCCCTGCAGCATGCGGATGGTGCGGGACAGCTCCCCCTCCATGGCGCGCGTTTGATTGATGGCCTGCTGGAATCCGCTGGCGGTCAGGCTGTCGCTGCGGTCAAAAATCTCATAGCCGATGGAGCCGCCGGAGGGCAGGCCCTCCTTGGCCAGGAGCAGCCGGGCACGGGAAACCTGGTCTGCCGGAACGAGGATGCGGGTGCCCCCGGCCTCAAGCTGATGCGGGATGCGGGCGCGGTCGAGCTGATCGACGACTTGGCCAGCCTCCCGCAGCTCGATGTCCGCATAGAGCAGCGCCATCGGCCCATCGCTGCTGCGCATCGTGACAAAGCCAAGCAGCCCCAACGATACGAGCGCCACCGCCGCCATCGCCCCGAGCTTCGCGGCGCCTAGCGTTCGCAGGCTTGCGAGCAGTGCGTTCATCGGCATGGCCCGCATAGCTCGACATGGTTCGGTGCAGGTGTCATGCGGGCAGATTGCGCCCGAAAGTTTACCGCCGGGTTAATGACCCGGCACAAATTGCCGGGTTGGAGCTCGCGACTGCGTCAGGGTGCCAGCGCCTGCACCGCCGAGAGGTCCACGCTGAGCGCCCCAAGCTGAACCTGCAACGTGCTGCCGGATTTCTGCACGCTGGTCACCGTGCCGCCGATCGTGAATGGCAAGGCCTGCGTAGCGCCGCCCACCTGCGTTGTCGCGACGGTGCGATAGGAGCCGTCCGGCACGACGTTGCCCTGATTGTCCTTGCCGTCCCACGCCCAGGTGTTATTGCCGGCCTGGCTGGTCAACGATGCATCGCGGAGCTTTACGCCGGAGTCTGAGTAGACGCCGATGCTGACCGGCTGCGCTGTCGTCGTACTAAATTGCACCGAACCCTTGCCGCCCTGCAGCGCGACATGATCGGAGGTCACCGTGACCGGCTTACCCACCAACGTGGACGACTGCAGGATCTCGCCGCCCTGGGTGAGCTGTATAAGCTGCGTCAGGCTTGCATTCGTGTTGATCTGCTGCTCGACGCTGGAATACTGGACCAACTGGCTGGTGAACTGGTTGGTATCCATCGGGCTCGTCGGATCCTGGTTCTGAAGCTGCGTCATAAGCAGTTTCAGGAAGTCATTGTAGTTGCCCGTAAGCGATGCCGTTGCGGCCGACGCGGTCGTCGGCGTGGCACTGGGTGCCGTTGGGGCCGCGATGTTCGAGGGGGTCGTTAGGAGGGAAACCATGGGCGATGTCCTTTCAAGCCATGATGTTGACGCCGGCGCGGCGGAACGCGGTTGCCGGCCGGTGAGCGGGATCGTCGGAAAATGCGGTGTTGGCGTTGTTGGGCCCATGCTGCTTCGGCTGGCCTGGACGGTGCTGGCCCGGCCCGGAGTCGCTGCTGAACTGCGGGGTCGCCGTACCTGGCGTGAAGGCCGGGGCCAGTTGAAACTGCAACGTGCGATCCGCGGTCGGCACCCCGGCGAGGTCGAGCGCCCGATGCAACTGCGGCTGGTCGCGGAGCAGCATCAGCAGCGTGTCGGGGCGCTCGACGACAAGCTCGACCCGCGCCGGGCCGTCCGGCGTGCGTTCGATCCGCACCTGTACCCGGCCGAGCTCTGCCGGATCAAGCCGAATGATCAGGTGCTGGGGCGCATCGGGCTGTGCAGCGGCGACGGCAAAGCTTGCCAGGGCAGGGCCGACCTGCGCGGCGGGCGTTGAGGCCGGCTGTTCGGCAGCAGCGGCAGCGGCGGGCTGGACCGGCGGCGGCGGGAGCGCATGGGTCACCGCCATTGCGGCCAACGCTGCCACGGGTGGCATCGGGCTGGGCAGGGTCGTGCCGATCGCGGCGATTGTCTCCAAGGCCGCGTCCGGTGCTTGCGCTGTCGCCGCATTATCGGCTGCCGCGGCCGGCCGGTCGGAACCGGCATGAAGGATCGCAGCCGCCCCAGGCAATGCGAGGATCCTCGACAGCGGAGACTGCGTTGCTGGCGCCGCGTCGCCTGCGATTGGTTGTGGAGACGTCGCATTGGCTGCCGGGGCGGCGGTTGCGTCCGAAGGAGCGATGTCCGCGCCAACGGATGGCGTTGGCGCGGATACCGTCGTGGCCGGGAGAAACGGAGTTGCAGGCTGCACAGGCGGAAGTGCGGCAGGCAACAGCGCGACCTCGGAGGTTTCATGCGCTTTCGCCGGCTGTTTGTCTTGCTCCGGTTCGGTCGCGGGCGTTCCGGGCGCGGCGTTCGCCGTCTTGTTCACGGCCGCCACTGCGGCTGCTATGGCGGTGGCCGGCTCCGGCTGGGCGGCAGGCGCTAGCTGGGCCGCGGGCGGTGGCGTCTTGCCGCCTCCATCCTGTCCAGCTGTCTCCGGCGCAGCGGGCGCTGTCGCGGAGGACGTCGTTGCAGCGGGTGCCGCAGCCTGAGCTTGGGCGAGCGAGTCCTTGAAACCCGCGGGCGTCGCGCTTGGTTGTGGCGCAATGGAGCTGCTGCGCCCCTCCCGGGCATGGGGCGGCGGCGCGGCGGTCTTAGGAGCAGGAACTGTGGCCGAAGCTTGCATAGCCCGGCCATCGCAAAAGCCGGGCCAGCGATCGGGCGGCCGTTATTGGGCCGTCCCCGGGCAGTTCCACGTTCCGATTGAGCCGCGCCCGGCAGATTATGCCGGTCCGAGACTGCCGAGCGGACGGTTTTGGACCAGTGAACACCACCAGAACTGCCCGCCGGTGCTTGGAATACGGGGTGGCACGGTTCCTGCCATAGCCACCAAGAGTTCCGCCCGGCGCCGCCGAGCACGCAACCTACAGGAGCACCAAAATGTCGCTGTTCGGCGCCTTGAACACCGCGATTAGCGGATTGACTGCCCAGTCGACCGCGTTTTCCAATATCGGCGACAACATCGCAAACAGCCAGACCGTCGGCTATAAGCGTGTGGACACCAGCTTTCAGGATTACTTGACGACCAGCACGGCATCGACGAGCCAGTCCGGCGCGGTTGTCGCCAGGCCGGACTACGTGAATACAGTGCAGGGCACGATCACTCAAACGGACCAGCCGCTGGACCTCGCGATCGCCGGGCAGGGATTTTTCACCGTAAGCAGCCAGGCCGGCAACGCCCAGGGCGCGCCGGTCTTCAAGGCTCAGGCGGAATACACCCGCACCGGCGACTTCGCAATGAATAAGGACGGCTATCTTGTGAACAGCGCGGGCAACTTCCTGAATGGATGGTCGGCGGACGCGACCGGCGCCATAAACACCACAGCGCTGAAACCGATCCAGGTCAGCCAGGCCGGCTATAGCCCGGTGCCGACATCCCAGGTCACGCTGGCCGCCAATCTACCCGCGACTGCAGACCCGACGACGCCAATCACGTCGCAGGTGCAGGTCTATGACGCGCTCGGCCAGAGCCATCCGCTGCAACTCTCCTGGGCGCCAGTGACTGGCACGCCCAATGCCTGGCAGGTCTCGATCAGCCAGCCTGGCGCGTCGGCGACGGACGCCGCGACGCCGCTCGGAGTGGCCGCGATCAGTTTCGGGACGGCGGGCAATCCCGCAGCGCCTGCCGGGACGTTGGGCAGCGTCGCGCCGGTAAGCGGTGCCGTGACCGGCAGCGCCTTCGCGGCAGGAACGTCGGCGTCGCTCAGTGTGGTGGCCAACTTCGGCTCCGGGCCGCAGACCATTGCGTTGAACCTCGGCACCTTCGGCCAAGCGGACGGGCTCACGCAGTTCGCCGGATCGAATTACAGCCTGAAATCGTTGACGCAGGATGGCGTGGCGCCGGGCACCTTCAGCAACGTGCAGACCAAGTCGAACGGGGATGTCGTGGTCAACTTCGACAACGGCCAATCCCGCACGGTGGCCCGCGTGCCGATAACGACCTTCGCCGCAGCCGACGCGTTGCAGCGAGTCGATGGCCAGGCCTTCACCGCAACGAGCGAAAGCGGCGCAGCACAGACACTCACGTCCGGCAGCAATGGCGCGGGCAGCCTGGTGGTCAGCTCGGTCGAGAGCAGCAACGTCGATATCGCGACCGAATTCACCAAGTTGATCGTGGCGCAGCGCGCGTACTCGGCCAATACCAAGATGGTGACGGCGGCGGACGACCTGCTGCAGCAGACGCTGGACATGAAGCGTTAAGGCCGTAGGCCGGTCCCATGAGCCTCGACAGCGTCCTCAATTCTGCCTCGTCCGGCCTGGACAGCGCCAGCCGACAGATCGCGATCGTTTCGCAGAACGTAGCGAACGCCAGCACGGCGGGCTACGTGCGGGAAACCGTCGCCGTCACCAGCTTCGTCGCTGGCGGGGACGGAATGGGCGTGACCACCGGTCCCGCCTCCCGCAGCCTGGACCAGCAGCTGCAATCCAGCGCGTTGACCGCCTCCGCCTTGGTCGTGGGCGAGCAAACGCGCAGCGACGCCTTGGCGTCGATCGACGCTGCATCCGGCACTCCCGGCGCCGGGTTCGACCTGCCGAGCTTGTTGGGAACGATGCGCGACGCGTTCACCACCCTGCAATCGGACCCGGCGAACGCAGCGCAGCAGCGTGTGGTCGTGAACCGGGCGGATACGCTGGCCCGCGGAGTGAACGCCCTAGCGCAGACGGTCTCGGACGCACGGCAAACGGCGCAGGATGCAGTGGGGGCCGACGTCACGACGGCCAATACCGCACTCCGCGCCATCGGCACCCTGTCCGATCAGATCATCGCCGCGAAGTCGAACAGCCAAAGCACTGCCGACCTGGAGGATCAGCGGGATCGCAGCATCCGCACCCTATCGGACCTGACGGGTGCGCGCGTGCTGCTCCAGCCGAACGGCGACGCGCTGGCCGTGGCCGGCGGGCTGGTGCTGCCGCTTCGCGCCACGACCGGGCCGTTCGCGCTGGGTGCCGCGACGCTCGCGCCGGACACGCCGGCGGCTGCGGTGCCCCAACTGACCCTGGGTGGCGTTCCGGTAGCCAATCAGCAGATCGGCGGCCGGATCGGCGCCAACCTCGCTTTGCGGGATACGACGTTGCCCGACTTGCAGTCCGGGCTCGACCAGTTCGCCCAATCGCTGGCGTCGCAGTTCGATTCGAACGGCCTGACCTTGTTCACCGACGCGGCCGGGGCAGTGCCGGGCACGCCGACGGACGGTTTTGCGCAGGGCATTCAAGTGAGCGCTGCGGTCGTCGCCACGCCGTCGATGCTGCGGGACGGCGCTGGCTCTCCCAGTGCTGCGGGCGATACGACGCTGATCAACGGGGTGCTCGACCAGGTGCTGGGCAGCGGCACCGGCAGCCTCGTTGCGACCGCCTCCGCGCTCATTAGCAAGCAAGCCGGTTTGGCCGCGGACTCCGCCGGGAAGTTGGCGACCGGACAGGCCGTGCAGACTTCGCTCGACGCGAAGCTCGCGGCCGGGACGGGGGTGTCGCTCGACACCGAGACGGCGAACCTGGTCCGCCTGCAGAACGCCTATGCCGCGAACGCCAAGGTCATCTCGGCATCGCAGGCGATGTGGACGCAACTTTTAGCTGCGGTGGTATAGTATGTCGGGCACCATCAGTCCTCCAACCGACGGCGCGCTGCTTTCGCGCCTTGCTGCCAGCAGCGCCTCAATTCGGCGGCAACTCGACACGGCGACGACGCAGTCGACGACCGGCCTCATTGCGCAGAACTACGCTGGCCTCGGGGCGGGCGCGAAAGTATCGCTCGACCTGCGGCCACAGGCGACGCACGCGGCGGCGTGGCAGTCGAACATCGACGGAGCGACCGGGCGTCTTGATGTCGCGCAGACGGCGTTGAGCAGCATCAGTTCGATCGCGGCGGACTTCTTCGCGAAAACGGCGGGATTGGACGGCCTCGACCCATCCGCGGCCGACAGCATCGCCGCCTCGGCCAAGGTGGCACTGGCACAGGTCGCCCAGCTGATAAACAGCAAGGATGGCGACATCTATGTGTTCGCCGGGCAGGACACCGCGAACCCGCCGATCCCCGACACCTCCACCAGCGTCGTGACCGCGGCTGTGCTGGGAAGCGACACGGCGACGGAGCCATTCTCGGCGACCCTTGGCACGGCGGTGCCGACGATCGAGGTGGGCGACGGACAGCGCGTCCAGGTCGGCTTGCTCGCGAACAGCAACACGTTGAGCACCTCTGCGGCGCCCACGACCGGGTCCTATATGCGGGACATCCTGCGCGCGCTCGCCACTCTCACGACCGCGACCGCCGGGCCTGACTTGCAAGCTTTGGCGGCCGACGTCCACAGCAGGCTCGGCAGTGCGGTTGGCGCCATCGCGGTCGAGGCTGGCGCGTTGGGCGACGTGCAGTCCAGCTTGGCCAAGCGCCAAACGCAGCTCGGCGAAACGGTGACGGCGATGAACAACCAAGTTTCCGGGGCTGAGGACGTGGACCTCGCCGCCACCTTGACGCGGGTCAACTTGTTGCAGACGCAGCTCCAGGCCTCCTACCAGCTGATTGCTGGCATGAAGAACCTTTCACTGTCGCAGTATCTTTAAAGCGTACCGGATTCCTGCAACTTCGAAAGTCAGCTCAGCGGCTCCAATATGCTGACGTAGTTGGCGACGCCTGCGCCGCCCATGTTGAACACGCCCGCCACGTCCGCGCGGGGCAACTGCATCGCGCCGGCCTGTCCGGTCAACTGCATCGCCGCGATCGCATGCATGGACACACCCGTCGCCCCCACGGGATGGCCCTTCGCCTTCAACCCGCCGCTGCGATTGACCGGCAGCCGCCCGTCCGGACCCACCGTGCCATCCAGCACCAGGCGCGCGCCTTGGCCCGGCTCGGCCAGGCCCATGGCCTCATAGGCCAGCAGCTCGGCGATCGTGAAGCAGTCGTGCACCTCGGCGAACGAGAGGTCCTGCAAGGTCAGCCCGGCCTGATCCAGCGCCTGTTTCCAAGCGAGCGCCGCACCGTCGAAGCGGGTGGGGTCGCGGCGGGACAGCGGCAGATAGTCGTTCACCTGCACCGCGGCGCGGAAGCGCACGGCCTTGCCCCCCGCCTGCATCATCCCGCGAGCCGTATCCTCGTCCGTCAAGATCAGTGCGGCCGCGCCGTCACTGACCAGCGAGCAATCGGTGCGCTTCAGCGGCGGCGCGACATAGGGGTTCCGCTCGCTGACGGTCCGGCAGAACTCGTACCCGAGGTCCTTGCGCATCTGCGCGTAGGGGTTGTCGACGCCGTTCCGGTGGTTTTTCGCGGCGATTGCGGCCAAAGCGTCCGACTGGTCGCCATAGCGCTGAAAATACCGCTCGGCGATGCGGCCGAACACCCCGGCGAACCCGGCCGGGATGTCGCCCTCCTCGCGCCGGTAGCTCGCGCCCAGCAAGTTGTCGCCGACCTGCGGACCCGGCGTCGCCGTCATCTTCTCCGCCCCGATCACC
>CAXTJW010000111.1:0-9688 GCA_964244305.1 uncultured Acetobacteraceae bacterium | reverse complement strand
CGAGGCCGGGTCCCTCGGTGGCGATCTGGCCGTTGTTGACGACGCCGCCCTGCACCAGCACCCGGCCGACGCCCGGCTTGCCAGCCTCGAGAGCTATGCCGCCAAGCAGCAGGCCGCCGCTCAATATCGTGAGGCTGCCGGTGCTGAGCGTGCCGCCGGCCTGCTCGAACACGCCGTCCTTGCCGATCGCCAGCGCGTTGGTCGTCGTGTAGTTGCGGCCGCCGGTGACGGTGACATACGCGGAGTCCTCGATCAGCGTCAGCGTCGTCTCGATCGAAACATAGCTCGTGCCGTTCCACTCGTTGATCTGCGAGCCCGCGTCGTCGAAGATGAGCTGCGTCCAATAGTTCGGCGTAAGCACTGCCTTCGGCCCGCTGAGGGTTGTGGCCGCGACCGTGAGGCCACCGCCCTTGCCGCCCAGGTTGAGCTTCTGACCGGCGCCGAGCGCCTCATAGATGCCGTCGAACAGGATGTGCTTTGCAGCGTCGTAGGGGCCGAGGCTCGCGGTGTCGAGCGTCGTCGTGCCCGTGACGACCTGCAGCTCCCATGCGACATAAAGCGGGTTGGAACCGGTGAACATCACCGTCCCCGTCGTGTGGATGGAGGCGAACAGCAGGCCGGCGTTGACGATGGTGCCGCCGTTGACGAGCAGCTCGCTGTTGCCGGTCTCATAGCCGAGCGCGCCCGTCGAGCCCGGCGCGAACGTCAGCGTGCCGTCGACTTCAAGGTTGGTGCCTACGCCGCCCAGGATGAAGGAGTTAACGGTCTCGCTGGTGCCGGCGGCGATCTTGACGGTATAGGACTGGGCCGGTCCAACCGGCGCAGTGTCGATGGTCACGTCGTCCGCGACACCATTTGGCACGGCGTTCTGAAACCAATTCGCGGCTGTGGCCCAGTCGCCGGAGGCGCCGGTCTTCCAGTTGAAGCTCGCCATTTCGATTTGTGCCTTTATATCATTTATTAGTGTTATCGCAATATTGCGCCGTTGAAGCTGCCACGGTGGCATCGGCCCGGGCCGCATGCGCTGCCGAGCCACCTTAGGTTAACGTGTCGCAATAATCGCGAGATGAGGACGTTATGATATAGGCAATATGGAATATTGCGATTTCAGCGATAGATCGCTATTTTAACGATTTCCCGCCGCCTTCGAACCCGTTCGATGAACAAGGCTCGGGCGTCCGCCGCTCTGGCGTTCGCCGGGTTCGTTACGATTTAGGAAGATGTTGCGGGCTTGCTCTCCGCGGCGGCATTTCGGCCGCCATGCCGCCTAATCGTCCGTATACGGGTTCTTCATCCCCCGCAGCAGCAGCCGGATTGGCACGCCCGGCAGCTCGAACCGGTCCCATAGGCTGTTTACCATATGCCGCTGGTAGTCCTCCGGCATCTGCTCCGCCCACGTCCCGAGCGCGATGAACGTCGGCGGACGCGCCGTCGCTTGGGTGATATTCCGCAGCTTTAGCCGCCGCGTAGACCACGTGTCGGCGAGTTGTCGCCGCCAGCCAGCAAGAAAGCGGCCCCATCGTTTGTAGGCGACGTCTTTTGATCAAGAGTCAACGCCTGAAAAGAGCCGTCCGAGTTCCAACCTTTGCGGGTATAAACGGCAGTTCGGCTCATGTGGGCATTCCTACTTGGCTGGAGGGCTTGGGATGGGCCAGGGATAGTCGGGCCACAGCCCGTCCGCCAGAAGCGCGCGCGCCTCCCGGTCAAAAGCGATCACGTCGTCCACAAAGCTCGCGGGATAGCCGCTTTCGGGCGGAAAGAACCGGTATTCAAGGAATTCCCCCGTTGCCAGCACATAGCCCACGTTGCAGAAGTCAGGCCAATGCGGCTGCCCGGCTCTAAGATCGCAAGCGATCATGAATGGGCGGCCACGCGGCGTCCCGTAGCGTGTGGGCGAAACCCGGTAGGAGCGGCCCCAGTGTTCCGGCGACTTCAAATCGGGTGGCAATGCTCCCTTAGGCCGGACAAGGCAGGTCTCGACACCGTCGATCTCGGACCGGTCCGGGTTCGTGGATGCGCACTGGCTCTCAACCAGCACCGCAAAAGGCCAGCTCGCCTCCATGTCCGGATAGTTCGTTGGAGGCTTTGGGAAGACTCCATCGCTCGAAAGCCGCAGTCCGGATTGCGTGGCCCATACGTTTTGCATGCTCTGGCCGGGTGGATCACGGGTCAACGGCAGGAAGGCAACCAAGCTGAGGCTTTGAACCTGTGCCGGGTTGTCCGGGCAGCCCTCCGGTTCCGCCGGGTCGGGGGCCGGCAGCATCGCGCCTTTTGGAGATGTCGAGCTGACGGTGCCGTTCGCGTTGGGCGGCGGCAGGCCCAGCACGGTCCGCCCAAGCGCGATATAGACCTTTCCCTTGGCGTCAGTCTTGCACTGTGGCAGCTCATAGGTTTTCTGCGCCGCCGCTGGTCGGCACAGCACAAGGGACAGCAGCACAACGCCGGCAAGCGCTAGGACGCGGACCAGCAGCGCAGCCGTGCGATGTGCTGCAGCAGGCGACACCTTCTTGCGCCAAAGCGCTGCATCGCTTTCGTGGTGAGAGTGCATCCTGCATATGCCTGTGATCAGAGTGGCAGTTAGCTCGTGAAGAAGCGCCGGATTGACAAACGAACTTACGACACGGCTTATCTATTGCAAATGCAAAATACTGGCGAAAGTCATGATTTGTTGCCGCCGGAAACGCCGCGGAGAACTCCGGCTGGCGTCAGCGGGACGAGGGCAGAACAGGCCAGGGATAGTCGGGCCACAGCCCGTCCGCCAGAAGCGCACGCGCCTCCCGGTCAAAAGCGATCACGTCGTCCACGAAGCTCGCGGGATAGCCGCTCTCGGGTGGGAGGAATTCGTATGTGAGACGCAACCCTCCCGTCAGAACGTATCCGACATCGCAATCGGCAGCCCAATGCGGCTGTCCGGCGTTAGGATCGCAGGTGAACATGAACGGGCCGCCGCGTGGTGTGCCGTAACGGTCTGAGGCAACCCGGTAGGAGCGGCCCCAATTTCTTGGTGAATCCATGCCATACGGCGACGGATGGGGCCGGACAAGGCAGATCTCGACACCGTTGCTCTCAGACCAGTCTGGGTTCGTTGAAGCGCACTCGCTCTCAACCAGCACCGCATGAGATAAGCTTGGCTCCGGATCCGGATAACCTGCCGACCTCTTTGGAAACACCTCAATACGCCAAAGCCGCAGCCCGGAGCCCGTTGCCCAGACATTTTGCCTGCTCTGGCCGGGCCGTACGGGATCACTGGCCAAAGGCAGAAAGGCTGTCAGGCCTTGACTTTGGACCTGTGCCGGGTTGTCCGGGCAGCCCTCCGGTTCCGCCGGGTCAGGTGCTGGCAACATTGCGTCCTTCGGCACGGCTTGGCCGATGCCGCCGTTCGCGTTGGGAGGCGGCAGACCCAGCACGGTCCGCCCAAGCGCGATGTAAACCTTTCCCTTGGCGTCGGTCTTGCACCGTGGCAGCTCATAGCTCTTCTGCGCCGCCGCTGGCCGGCACAGCCCAAGGGACAGTAGCACGGCTCCGGCAAGCGCCAGACTGCCGGCCGTTCGCGCGACAACGCCACGCCCGGCGGCAGGCGGCAGCATCCTATGCCGCTGGAAACCATCACGGCCGCGCTGACGATGTGTCTTGGATGCGCCTATCATCACGACGGTGCGCCTAATCAGGGGAACAAAGTAAGTAGAAAAGCTGGCCGACGCCTCCAAAGTTTGCCCAGACATAACAGGCGCAGCCGTCTAATCGTCCGTATACGGGTTCTTCGTCCCCCGCAGCAGCAGTCGGATCGGCACGCCCGGCAACTCGAACCGGTCCCGCAGGCTGTTGACCATATACCGCTGGTAGTCCTCCGGCATCTGCTCCGCCCGCGTCCCGAACGCGATGAACGTCGGCGGACGCGCCTTCGCCTGGGTGATATACCGCAGCTTCAGCCGCCGCCCGTCCACCAGCGGCGGCGTATGGCGCTCCAGCACCTCCTCGAACCAGCGGTTCAGCGCGCCCGTCGCCACCCGGCTGTTCCAAATGTCGTGCACCGCCCGCACCGCCGGCAGCAGCTTATTGACCCCGAACCCAGTCAGCGCCGAGAAATTCACCACCGGGATGCCCTTCATCTGCGCCATGCTCGTCTCGAGCCGGTCGCTGATCGCCTTGCGCGTCGCCGTTCGGTCCGCCACCGCGTCCCACTTGTTCAGCGCCAGCACGCAGGCCCGGCCCTCGCGCTCGATCAGCCGGGCGATCTGCAGGTCCTGCTCGTGCAGGCCCTCGGTCGCGTCCACGCACAGCACGACGACCTCCGCCATCTTCAGCGCCTCGATGCTGGCGCTGACGGACATCTTTTCCAGCGGCAGGTCCACGCGCGCCTTGCGCCGCAGCCCGGCGGTGTCGACGATCTCGATCGGCCCGTGGTCGTCGCTCAATTGCACCGCGACGGCATCGCGCGTGAGGCCCGGCTCCGGCCCGGTGATCATGCGCTCCTCGCCCAACAGCCGGTTCAGCAACGTCGATTTGCCGGCATTCGGGCGGCCGACGATCGCGAGCTTCAGCGGCCGGTTCAGCGCGTCCTCGTCCTCGCCGGTCTGCTCCGGCACGCGGTCGGCGATCTCGGTCATCAGGTCCGACAGGCCCTCGCCGTGCTCGGCCGACATCGCCAGCGGCTCGCCGAGGCCCAGGCTATACGCCTCCAGCGCCGCCGAGGTCGCGACCCGGCCCTCGGCCTTGTTGGCGACCAGCAGCACCGGGCGGCCCTGACGGCGGAGCCACGCGGCGAAGTGGCTGTCCGCCGGGGTGATGCCGGCCCGGGCGTCGACCACGAACACGATCAGGTCGGCCAGCGCCACCGCCGCCTCGGACGACGCGCGCATGCGGCCGAACAGCGTGTCCGGCGCCGACTCCTCGAGCCCGGCCGTGTCGATCAGGCGGATGCGCTTGCCGCGCACCAGCGCCTCCGCCTCCTTGCGGTCGCGGGTCACGCCGGGCGTGTCGGACACGATGGCGGATCGGCGGCCGGCGAGCTTGTTGAACAGCGTGCTTTTGCCGACATTGGGCCGGCCGGCGATGACGACGGTCGGCAGGCGGGCGGGCGGCAAGCGGGCGGGGGGCAGCGTCATCAGCGGAATGCTTGCAGCGTGCCGTCGTCGGTCACGATGAACAGCGCGCCCGCAGCGGCAATCGGCGCGACGGCGGCCGGTCCGCGAAGCTCCTGCTGTCCCAGGATATGGCCGTCGCCGGGATCGACCGACAGCGCCCGCCCATTGCTGCCAACCAGCACCAGGCGGCCGCCGGCAAGCACCGGGCCGACCCAGAACAGCGGGTCGCGCTTCTTGTCCGGATCGTCGTAGCGCGGCAGGTCGGTAATCCAGCGCACCCGGCCATCGTCCCGGCTGATCGCCGCCAAGGACTGGTCGAGCGTCTGCACGAACAGCCAGTCCCCCGCGAGCCACGGGGTCTCGCTGCCGCCGACCTCGCGCTCCCACAGCCGCCGGCCCGAGCGCAGGTCGAGCGATACCAGCAGCCCGCCCACGCCGATCGCATAGACTCGGCCGCGGTCCACGACCGGCATGCCGCTGATCGCCGACAGGTCGACGAGGCTGTTGCGCCCGCGTGCCGAGGCCAGGCTGTCGCTCCAGGCCAGGGCGCCGCTTTCGGCCCGCACCGTCACCAAGTCGCCGGAGCCGAATCCGGTGACCACCAAGCCCTCGCTCACCGCTGGCGACGCCGCGCCCAGCAGGGTGGTGGCGCTGGCGGTCGCCTGATGAGCCCATAGCCGCTCCCCGGTCGCCGCGTCGAAGGCCAGCAGCTTGTCGTCGATCGTCGTAACATACAAATGGCCGTCCGCCACCGTGGGCGCCGACCGTGCCGGCACGCCCAGCGGCTTGCGCCAGCGGATGACGCCCGTGCCGGCGTCGAGCGCCAGGATGTCCGCGCGGCCGGTCGTGGCAAAGACCGTTCCGTCCACGGCTGCGAGCCCGCCGCCCAGGTTCGTGCTGCGGTCCTTGTCGTCCCGGGTCTCGGTCCGCCAGATGCGGTTGCCGGACGCGAGGTCGAACGCGGAGACCAGCGCGTCGCTGTCCATGGTGAACACGCGCCCGGCCGCGACGACGGGCTGGGCGGTGATCTTGGCACGGTAGCCGCCGCCCTCGCCGATGCTGGCGCGCCAGGCCGGCGCCAGGCCGCTGACCTGGACGTTGCCGACGGCATGGGTGGCGTTGCCGCCCGCCTGCGGCCATTCAGGCAGTTCCGTCGGCGACGGCACCGTGACGGCGCGCGTGTCGCCGGCGTCGACCGAGAGGCCGCGCCGGGCTGCGCCAATGCCCTCGCGCTTGCCGGGGACCGGGTCCTTCGTATCGGAGAATGCGCTGTCGAGGGCGCTGCAGCCGGCGGCGGCCAAGGGCAACAGGAGCGCGGCACGGCGCTTCATCCCCGCGGTTCCGCCGTGGACGCGGCAGCGGGCGCCGGCCCGCCCAACTGCGTCAGCAAGCCGTTCGCCCGGCCCCGCACGCCGTCCGGAGCGGCCGTATCGGCGGCGAGTTGACGCAATATGTCTCGCGCCTGGTCGGTCTTGCCCGTACGCAACGCAAGCCAGGCCTGGTTTTCACGCGCCAAAGACCGCCATGGGTTGTTGGCTGCGAGCAAAGGCTGCAGCCGCCCCTCGACGGCGGCGGGATCGCCGGAGTCCACCTGATGCTGCACCCACATCAGGTTGGCGAGGTCGCGCAGCAGCGGGTCGGCCGCGGTGTCGGCCGCAAGCTTGTCCCATGCGGCGAGCGCCCCGGGCACGTCGCCATTGCTGGCGTGCAGCGCCGCGCCGCGCAGGCGGGCGAGGCTGCGGTAACCCTGGGGGCCCGTCTCGGCCAGGCGGTCGAACTCGGCCATCGCGGCACTGCGGCTGGGCGTCGGCTGTCCGTCCGCCGCCGCCGGCCCGTCCGCGTCGCGCATGGCTCCGAGGTAGGCGGCAGCGACGCCGCTGGCCTGCTGCCCCTGATACCGGCGCCAGGCCTGCCACACTCCGACGCCGCCCGCGAGCAGCACCACAAGCAGGGCCACGAGCCAGCCATAGCGAAGGGCAAACCGCTTGGCCCGTTCCGCCCGCAGGTCCTCGTTCACCTCGTCGAAGATGTCAGCCACGTCCTGCCCTTTGCACGTTTCAGCCCCTTGATGGCGGGCGGACCATAGCGACGGCGGGGAGTCCAGGCAAACCGCGCTTAACCCTTTGTTCATGCCGCTGTGGTGAGATGCGCCATGCGCGCCATACTGCTTGCCCTGTTGATCGGCCTGCCGGGATGCGCCGGTTGGACAACGCCGGTGGGCGCGTTGGCCGCAGTCGAGGTCGCGTCGGTCGTCGTGTTCGGCCGCGGCGTCGTCGATATCGGCGTCTCGGCCATCAGCGGGCGGGACTGCTCGATCGTGCGGCTGGACCGCGGGCTGACCTACTGCGAGGCGCTGGAGGCTGGTCCAGCTCCCGTCCCGTTCTGCACCCGCAGCCTGGGAGTGGTGGATTGCTGGATCGATCCAGCGGCGCTGCCTGGGCTGCACCGCGAAGTGGCCGACGGCCCTGCCCCGACCGCAGCGCAGGAGCGTTACCGTCGCGCGCCCTGGCCCAAGACCCTGACCGCCGACTGACCGGCGCTTGCATCCGTGGTTCCACCGACCCACGGTGGGTTCAGATAATTAGGTTCAGCAACATTTTATCCGATGCTGCGTTGCTGTATACGATTTCTGTAATCAACAGCTACGTCTGGAGCATGCTTTGACCGTTACCCGCCGTCTTTCACTCGCCGTCGCCGCCGCGACGATGCTTGCCACCGTACCGGCCATGGCGCAGCGCCGCGATCCCGGTGTGTCCGGCCCCATCTCGGGTACCATTTTCATGACCGCACAGGGCGCTGCGGCTGGAATAGGCTACACCTGGGGCGACGGCGTGCTGCACTACGGCCGCCGGAGCTACCATTTCTCCGTTAGCGGCGTGACGGTCGCCGACGTCGGCTATTCGAAGGTCACCGGCCGCGGCCGGGTATATGGCCTCAAGCGGCTGCAGGATTTCAGCGGCACCTATGCGGCCACGACCGGCGAGGCGACACTCGTGAACGGCATCGGCGGCCAGATCCTGCGCAACGGCAACGGCGTTCAGATCAGGGTCGACCAAGTCACCCGCGGCGCCCGCCTGCAGGGCTCGGCCGACGGCATTACTCTTACGCTTAAGTAATCAGCACAGCGTCACAGCAGTCTCGCTAAACGGCGCGGCGTTCACCGCCGCGCCGAAGTAATCAAGCGCTGAACTGGACAAGCCGTCCAACCGGGCTGCCCAGTACCTCGTCGTCCTGCATGACGACATTGCCGCGAACCACGGTCGCCATCGGCCAGCCGGTTACATGCGCTCCGTCGAACGGCGTCCATCCGCACGGCGACACGATCCAGCGGTCCTCGATGACCCGCTGATGTTTAAGGTCGACTAAAGTGAAATCCGCGTCGTATCCCGCCGCGATCCGGCCTTTGCCGACCGCGCCATAGACTCTGGCCGGGCCCGCGCACATCAGGTCCACCAGCCTTGCCAGCGAAAGCCGGCCCGCGGCTACGTGGTCCAGCATGATCGGCACCAACGTCTGCACTCCGGTCAGGCCCGCCGGGCAGTCCGGCCAAGGCTTCAGCTTCGCGGCCCGCGGATGCGGTGCGTGGTCGGAGCCGATCGTATCCGCCGTGCCGTCGCGAACCGCGGCCCAGGCAGCCTCATGATGCCGGCGCCCGCGGATCGGCGGGTTCATCACCCCGAAGCCGCCAAGCTGCTCATAGACCTCCGGCGCCACCTGCGTCAGGTGGTTGACGAGCAGCTCGACCGTCGCGACGTCACGGTAGCCGCGCAAGTATTCCAGCTCCTCCGCGGTCGACACGTGCAGGATGTGCGCCGGCCTCCCGGTGCGACGCGCCAGCGCCATCAGGCGCCGGGTGCCGAGGAAAGCGCACTCTTCGTCCCGCCATTCCATATGGCACGCATAGGGATCGCCCAACTTGAACAGGCCCTTGCGCGCCTGCAGCCGGGCCTCGTCCTCGCTATGGTAGGAAATCCGGCGCCGGCCGCTGCGCATCACCGCCTCGATCGAGGCGTCGTCGTCCACCAGCAAGTCCCCGGTCGAGCTGCCGGCGAACACCTTGACCCCGCATACGCCGCGCTCGAGCTCCAGCGCCGCCAGCTCAGGGATGTTCGACTTCGCGGCGCCGACATACAGCCCCATGTCGCACCAGGCGTTCTGCTCGACATACTCCTGCTTCCACGCCACTCGCTCCGCCGTGGTGATCGACGGCGCGGTGTTCGGCATGTCGAATACCGCGGCCAACCCGCCCAGCACGGCGGCCCGGGTGCCGGTCGGCAGGGTCTCGATCGCGGGGTCGCCGGGATCGCGCAGATGCACGTGCGGGTCGATCAGCCCCGGCAGCACATGCAGCCCCTGGGCGTCCAGCACCCGGTCAGCCGTAGCGCCCGCCGCCCCCAGCGCCGCGATCCGGCCATCGCGCACCCCGACGTCGATCGCGAATTCGCCCCACGGCAGCACGCAAATGCCGCCTTTGATCAGCAGGTCGTAATGGTCGGCCATGGCATCCTCGTTAATCGGCAAGGGTCTCGAATACGTCGCCCTGGGGCGGTTGGCCCAGGATGTGGGTGCGGTGCCAGAGGGCGTAGAACAGCAGCGTCCAGGCG
>CAXTJW010000110.1:0-9773 GCA_964244305.1 uncultured Acetobacteraceae bacterium | reverse complement strand
GTGAGGGCCGTCTGCCGTCGCCGTTACGGGTTCGAGCGGGATCGGTCTGCCGTGGCGCTAAGCGCGATGCGTATGCCCGAGTTGGCCGGGGGACCAGCCTTCACGTCCGGACGGGTGCGCTTATGGCGTTGACCCCGAGGATGTTGATGACGCGCCGCATGTTGTAGGCCAGCGCCGTCAGGCTGAACTCCGCCCGCACGTTCTCCAGCCCCTTCATCAAGAACGCACCCTGGCCCATCCACTGCTTGATGGAACCGAATGGGTGCTCAACTGTCTCACGGCGGCGGTCAAGAACTTCGGGCCGCCCCTTCAAGCGAGCAGCCATGCGGTCCAGCACGGCCTCGTTCTCCAAACGTGAGACCCTGCGGAAGCTGTTGGTGCAGCGTGGTCGGAGAGCACATGCGAAGCACGCCGACCTGTTGCTGTAGTCGATCTTCGTTAGGTCCCGCGACTTGCTCTCGTACTTGCGCCCGAGCCGCTCGCCCGCCGGGCAAATGTAGACGTCCTCAGCGGAGTCGTAGCGGAACTCGTCCTTGGCGAAGAAGCCCTTGCGCACCGCCGATCCGCGCTGCGGCTTTGGCACATACGGCGTCATCCCTGCTGCCTCGCACGCCTCGATGTCCTCGAACTTGAAGTAACCCCGGTCGGCGACGACGTCGATTTGCCCAATGCCAAGGAGCGCACGGGCGGGTTCTGCCGTCTGTGTCAGCAGGCCCAGGTCGAGCACCTGGTTGGTCACTGCCTGCTCGACGATCAGCTTGTGCTTGGCATCCACCGCGACCTGCACGTTGTAGCCGACCGCGACACGCGTGTGGGCCGCCATCGCCCGGCTGTCAGGATCGGTCAGCGAAACCTGGCTCTCCCCGCTGCGGCCGAGGTCTGCAAGCAGTGACTTCAGACGGTCGCGCTTGGCGCGGATGGCGTCGATCTTTTCGGCCAGACCCTGCACGCGCGTCCCGCCGCTTATCCCGCCCTCCTCGGTGTCGCCGTCGTCGAGCCGCTGCAGATAGTGGGCCAGCCGCTCGTCAGCCGTGCGGATGAACTGCTCGAGCGAGGCCCGCGTGAAGTTGCGATCCTTGTTGTTGACGGCCTTGATCCGAGTGTCGTCGACGGCCAACAACTCGCGCCCGAACAGGTCGAGTTGCCGGCACAGCAGCACGAACTCGTGGAACACCGGCTTGAACGCGGCGCGGTTGTCGCGTCGGAAGTCGGCGATGGTCTTGAAGTCGGGCTTCAGGTGCCGCAACAGCCAGATCACCTCGATGTTGCGGTGGGTCTCGGCCTCCAGCCGTCGGCTGGAGTGCACCCGGTTCAGGTACCCATAAATGTAGAGCTTGAGCAGATCGGAGGGCGCGTAGCCCGGTCGACCCGTCGGCCTTGCTTCGACCCCAACAAACCCAGCGACCGCAAGATCCAACCCGTCCACGAAGGCATCGATGAACCGCACCGGGTTGTCGGAGCCGACATAGTCATCGATTGCTTCCGGAAACAGCAGGGTCTGCGATCGGTCGTGACCAGAGATGTGCGCCATGGCGGGACTCTACCCGCTCCGTCGCCGCACCGGAATCCATCCAGCCGAGTTTTCGCACGGTCTGCCTAAGTTCCGCGACTGCCGCCACGCCCCAAGCGGGCCGGGCACTTTGCTGTTGCAAATGTATGTCGCAGAACGGCAAGGATACGCGACAAGTCGTGCGACACGGCCTTACATAGGTTTTCCGTTCGCTTACTCCTCAGACCCCTGGACCGGATGTTTCGTGGGGACAACGTGGTCTGGAAGCCCCTGCCGGACTGAGCGGGACAGGCTAATCTCGACGTTGTCGGGTAACGGGCGGGCTAAGGTTTGTTGGGGAGCAAGGCCACGACGAGCGCCACGGCGGCGACGACCAGGGACAATCCCGCCACCAGCAATCCCGACAAGGTTCAGAGCTGGGAGCGGTTGATGACGTACCATCCGCTGTCGTTCAGCTTCCATATCGTGGTGCGCCCGGACATCGGGGGAATGCTGTTCGGCGAGGTGAGCGTGCCCGTCGGCACGGCGTTCGCCAACGGCTCGATCCAGCCGCGCATAAAGCATGTGTTCAGGTCGGCCTCAACATCGCGGCCGCTTTCGACGGCCTTTTCCACGACCCACACGCCCCCCGGCTGGAGAACCATTGCAACCCGTTGCTGCGACAGGCGCCGGAGCAAGAGGCGAATACGTCGCTCGCGCGTAAAATCAGCCAAGCTCATACTCATTCGGTTAGCACGACCGTCATCCAGCAGCACCCACTGCCGGTGACTCTTCCACCAACGTTTTCACGAGGGTCCGTCAGCAGCCGTCGCCTGCCATTGTGCCCTCCCTTGCGCTGGGCGGGGCGTCGCAAGGCTGTCCGGCAAACGAACTGATACTGTTAGCGAAATCATGCAGTCATTGCGGCGAAGCGCGAGACCCGCGTCGGTGCTAGTGGGCGTTGGGCGAACCACGCCGCGAGGCGGTCGAGGTTGATGGCCGCGGCGGTAGCTATGCTTTGCAGGCCCGTCCTGGCCAGTCCGCGGTAGCGGGCGCGGCGTAGCCCGAAGCCACGCACGCTTTGCGAAATCGTACCCTCGATGCCCTGACGCTGGGCGTAAAGCTTTCGACCCTGTTTGATGTCCCCGCGCGCCCGTGCGGCCGAGAGCGCTTCGTGCTGCTCGCGTGCCGGCAGCGTCAACTGGCGGCCCTGGTCGCGCCCGCGCGTGCAGCGCGGCTTGGACGGGCAGGCGTTACAATTGGCTGCGCTAAACCGAGCGCGGACGTAAGGGCCGGTCGCCTTATCATGGTAGCTACGCCAACTCGTGCTGGCCCGGCCCTCGGGGCAACGGGCTACTTGACCTTCCCAGTCGATGGTGAAGTCGGCTGTGTCGAACGCGCCCTCGGTGCGTGCCTGCCAGCCGGTCCGGGACCGCCCCGGGCCGACCAGGTCAATGCCATGCTGCTCCCGCGCACGGATGAGGTGGTCGGCGCTGACATACGCCGAGTCCACCAGGTGCTCGGACGGGGCCAGGCCCTTCGCCCCCAGCGCCGCGTGGATCGCCTCGACGCGCATGGCCTCGTGCACGTTGGCCGGCGTCGTGTCGGCGTGCAGGATGAGGTGCGGGGCATCCCTGTCGCAGGTTTCGGTGAGGTGGACCATGTAGCCCGTCCAGCCCATGCCGGACTTGGACCGGTATCGTGCGTCCATGTCGTAGGGGGACTCGATGCGGTCGCCAGGGCCTCGACCTTCCACCGGCCGCAACCGGATCTTGGGCGGTGCTTCCCCATCCCGACCGCCCTCGTCCCTCTCGAAGTGCCGTGCCCATACGCGCCTCAGCACGGCAACCGTCGGCAGCCCGGCCAGCTCCGCTGGCGCGTCCTCGCCGGCCAGCGCGTCGAGCAACAGATAACCGTCCGTACCGACCTGGACAATATAAGCGTCGCGCTTGGGGCCGGTCTCCGGCAGGCGCATCTCCTCGATCCGCCGCCCGTAGCGCTCATGCCATGCAGGGTGCGCCACAGCGCGCAGCCAATCAGGCGCGACCACGGTGATCGCGTTCAGCGCGGCGCGAAGCGTCTCGCCCAGCAGCTCGATCCGGTTCAGCTCGCGCATAGCCGCCAGCACGTGCGCGCTGTCGGTGCACTGCCGCCCGCGCGCCTTGAGCAGCCCACCCTCGCGCGCCACGTCCAGCACACGGGCTAGCAGCCGCTCGGCGGCACCCCCGCCCAGCAGCCTGCCGCGAAACTCGCACAGCAGGCTGTGGTCGAAGCCAGGGTCGGCCAGGTCAAGCGCAAGGAGATACTTCCAGTCGATCCGCGCGCGGACCGCCTCCGCCGCTTGCCGGTCGCTCAGCCCCTCGCGGAACTGCAGCAGCGTGACCAGAGCCAGGCGCCAGGGCGCATACGCCGGCTGCCCACGCTTGCGGTAAAGGTCGGCAAAGCCCACGTCGTCGAACACGGTGCCGAGCTGGTCGCGCAACAGTAGACAGGGGTTGCCGCGCCGGAACGCTGCCCGCGCAATGCGAGCGGTGTCGTCGGGCACCGGCGGAATGGACGGTTGCGAGCGGAGCGACATAGTGGCCCTCAGAGAGAAATCCACCCCAACGCCGCCGTCCAGCCTTGGCTGCCGAATTCGCCAACAGTATCCGAACCATAAGCGGACACTATCAAGATGTCCGAGCGGATTAGACCGCCGTGACAATGCCCAACTCCACTCCTACCAGGATCGCCCTAGGCGAGGGCGATCAAGGCCTGGCCAGCACCTGACGGCTGCGGCCGACTGAACACTAGTCAGCCAGCATTGCGATTGCCCAGATGGCCAGCCCGCCAAGGGCCAGGCCGCAGCCCACCCAGCCGGTCGAACTCCAGCCGTAGCCCGCGGTGATCGCCGCACCCCCGAGCCACGGCCCCATCGCGTTGGCGGTGTTGAAGGCCGAGTGGTTGAGCGCCGCCGCCAGGCCTTGCGCGTCGCCCGCCACGTCCATCAGCCGGGTCTGGAGCAGCGGGCCCAGACCGCCGCCCGCGCCGACGGCCGCAACGGCAAGCATGATCGACCATAGATGCGGCGTCGCAATGGCGTAGAGGGCCAGGGCGACCGCGCTCCAGGCCAGCAACACGCCCACCATCGGCATGAGCGCGCGGTCGGCGAAGCGCGGAACCACCAGGGTGCCGAGCGTCAGCCCGATGCCGAACACGGCCAGCACGAGCGGCACGGCGTAGGCAGGGGCATTGGTGACCTCGGCGAGGGTGGAGGCGAGGTAAGCGTAGACGGCGAACATGCCCCCGAACCCGACCGCACCGATCGCGAGCGTCAGCCAGACCTGGATTTTGCGCAACGCACCGAGTTCCCGCAACGGCGAAGCGTCGGCCGCCCGCACGTCGGCGGGCACGAGAAGCGTCACCAGGACGACCGTGAGCAGGGCCAGCAGCGCCACCACCCCGAAGCCCCAGCGCCACCCCAGCGCCTGGCCAAGCACGTTGGCGAATGGGACGCCGACGATCGTCGCGGTGGTGAGGCCCAGCATCACGCGCCCGACCGCCGCGGTCCGCCGCGCGGGCGCTACCTGGGCGGCAGCGACTAGGGCGGCGATGCCGAAATAGGCGCCATGCGGCAGGCCGCTTAGGAAGCGCAGCGCCAGCAGGCTGGTAAAACCGGGCGCGAAGGCGCTCGCGCCGTTGCCCAGGGTGAACCAGGTCATCATCAGCACCAGGAGGGTGCGCCGGCTCAGTCGCGCGCCGAACACGGCGAACAGCGGCGCGCCCACCACCACGCCCAGCGCGTAGGCGCTGATGACCAAGCCGCCAGTGGGGGCGTCCACGCCGAGCCCGCGGCTGAAGGCTGGCAACAGGCTCATGGAGGCGAACTCGGTGGTGCCGATTGCGAAGCCGCCCAGCGCCAATACGGCGTGGACGAGACCGGGCGACGATCCGTGCCGTGGCGCCGTGATGGTAGTGTCAGCCATTGTCGTTCCTTCGAGACGTGCGGGCTGCGCCGAAGCGAGCCCGCCCTGAGCTGAACCGGCTGTCCTGGTCAGTAGGCGACGGAGATGCGCGCGCGGGGGTGCTTGGGCGTCTCGACCTCGTCCAGCATGGCGGCGGCATAATCGGGGATAGAGATCCGGCTCTGGCCTTCGGAGTCGGTCATCAGCTGGTCGCCGCCGACCCGGTATTTGCCGGCGCGCTCACCCGGCTCCAAGTGCGCGGCCGGGCACACGAAGGTCCAGTCCAGTTTGGTCTCGCCGCGCAGGTCCCGCAGAAAGTCAGCGGTCTTCAGCGAGCCCTGCTTCCATTCCGCGGGGAAGTCGGGCTGGTCGACCAGGCGCTGACCAGGCGCGACCTCCAGTGTGCCGGCGCCACCCACTGCCACCAGGCGATCCACGTCGGACTCCTTAACCGCCGCGATGATCGACCGGCGGCCGACGCCGGTCTCGTCGCGGCCTGGATTGAAGGCGCTGATGACCACGTCATGGCCCGCTAAGACCGACGTGAGCGCCCCGGTGTCGGTGACCTGAGCTTTCACCGGCCTGAGCTTGGGGTGGCTGGGCAGCCTCTCTGGGTTCTGCACGATGGCTGTCACGTTATGCCCCCGGTTCAGGGCTTCGGTCAGGATGCCGCTGCCGACGAAGCCCGTAGCGCCGATGATCGCGATCTTCATGATGCATGTCCTTTGCTGACTGAGGGAGCAAGGCGTCCTCGACTGAGCTTGGCTGAACCACCCTTCCTTGCGGAGTGGGTATACCGACCTATCTATCTATCCGATACGTCAGTTCAAGGGGAGTGCAGCAATGACCATGCAGGGACCGACCGTCGAGCCACGCAGCCAAAGCGGCCGGGAGCGCCTGCTCTCGACGGCGCGCGCGCTGTTCGTGCGGCACGGCGCGTCCAACGTCGGCATCAACGACGTCACCGCCGCCGCCGGCGTGGCCCGCATGACGCTTTACAACAACTTTCCTTCCAAGGAGGCGCTGACCCAGGCCGTCTACGAGGAGATGACAGCGCAGAGCATGGCAGAGCTCCAAGGAATGGACAGGCGTGGAAAGTCCGAAGAGCAACGCATCCATGATCTGTTCGACCACTTCGACTCGAGGACGCAGGTCGCCGACTACCGCGGCTGCCCCTTCATCCACGCCAGCCTGCAGGCGGCCGATCCCGCAGGTCCGATCCACGATCTAGTCAGTTCGTACAAACGAGCCCTCGGCGAACACGTCCTCAGCCTGCTGGCCGAGCATCGAGCTGATCGCACCGAACTGGCCGACGTGATCCTCATCCTGCTCGATGGCGTCGTTACTGAGGCCTACCTGAACGGCGTCGACCACCCCGCGAACGCAGCAAAGCGCGCGGTCTCCATCCTGCTCAAGGCCAGGTCATAGCCGAACGATCCGCGAACCTACCGCTCGCGATACAACGCCATCCATCCAAGGAAAACCATACGATGCGCTCGCTCCTCTACATGTACGACCCGCTGTGCGGCTGGTGCTACGCGGCGGCCCCTGGCATCGCCCGGCTGCGAACCGCCGGCCTTACCGTGAACCTGCTCCCCACCGGCCTGTTTTCCGAACCCGGCCGGGTAATGATCGCTGAGTTCGCCGATTATGCCTGGAAGAACGACCAGCGGATCGCGGTGATGACGGGACAGCTCTTTACCGAGGCCTACCGCCGGCAGGTCCTGCAGTCGACGGGCACGGCCTTCGACTCCAGCGCCGCCACGCTCGCGCTGACAGCGGTGGCGTTGGACGAGCCCGCCCGCGAGGCGGACGCGCTGCGTGTCGTGCAGGAGGCGCGCTACAGGCTCGGCCGCGACATCACCGATGTGTCGACGCTTGTCGCAGTCCTGGTGGAAGCGAGCTTCTCCAAGGCCGCCGCTGCGCTGACATCGCCCTCCCCCGCGCTGCTGTCGGCCAACGCCGCCCGGGTCGCGGCAGGCGCGGCGATGGTGCGCGAACTCGGAGGCCGTGGCGTGCCAACGCTGGCGCTGGTCGAGGGCCCGACCCGGCGCCTGCTCGACGGCCAACTGCTGTACGGGTCGCCGGCGGACCTGTTGGCGCCGTTCGAAACCGCCGCAACCGCCGCTTGATGATGACATCAGAACCCGAGGGCAGACCGATGATGGATCGACGCACGGCCATAATGGCCGGGGCAGCCCTTGCCGCGGTCGGCCTGACAAAAACTAACGTCGCCAACGCGCGTCCGATCGGGAGTGAAACGATGAGGATGCGCAGATTGGGCTGGGCCGGTGTCGAAATCGAGTGTGACGGCGAGACGCTGTTGATCGACTACGTCCAGGACATCGCGCCGATGGCGCCGTTGCTGCGTACGCCCGACGAGCCGTTCCCGGCGTCCTCGCGGCCCGGCAATGCCGCGGCGGCGCTCCTGACCCATTTGCACGCCGACCATGCCGATCCCGATGCTTTGGCGGTGGCGCTGCGCCAGGACGCGCCGGTGTTCCGGCCGGCTCCAGCCACGGGCTCAAAGGACGATGTGGAGCTGACCTTAATTGGCGAGACGAAGTTCGCCCATCAGACGCTCGCGGCCGAGATCGTGGGCGCGTGGGAGGAGCGCACCGTCGGTCCGTTCACGATGGTCTCGGCGCCCGCAGTCGATGGCTTCGGCGACCCGCAGCACAGCTGGATCGTGGAATGCGGCGGCCGGCGCATCATCCATGCCGGCGACACGCTGAACCACGGCAACTGGTGGCGGATCGCGCACCGGTTCGGGTCTTTCGACGCGGCGTTCCTGCCGATCAACGCCCCGGTCTGCGCGTGGCCTCATTTGCAGCCGCCGAGCCCGATCGAAGCCACGATGACGCCGGAGGAGGCGGCGGTCGCCGCCCACATCATCCATGCCGCCTCGGTCACGCCAATCCATTACGGCTCGCTCAACAAGGCAGTGAGCTATGAGGAGACGCCGCATTCGACCGAACGGCTCCAGGCCAGGACTTTGGGATACGGCATCCGGACAAACATCCGCCAGCCAGGCGAATGGTTCACCTTGGCTGAGAGTTGAGAGATGTCCATCACCCAAGCCCTGTCTACACTAGGCTTCCGGTTGAGAAGCTTCGGTGAACGGCATCCTGGGGAGATTGCGCTCCAGCGTCGCTGGCTCGGAGCAGATGCTCGCGCGTCATGCGCCGTGCATCCCTCAATGACCGAGCAGCTGCAAAATTTCTTTCCACTGCTGCCCTTCGTCGGCAGGGCTGGGCTGATCGTGACATGTTCGGAAACCAGTGATGTGCTGGTCCTCACGGGCGACGCCGGGGTCGGCCTTGATGAGGATGGCCATGTCCAGTCTGCCGAGATCGGGGCAGAGCGGCTGTGGCGGATACGGCCGCGGCAGGGACACTGGCTGCGCGGAGCGCTGCTGCTGGCGCTTCAGCTCAAAAGGTGGTCGCCAGACACGCTCGCCACAGGTGATTGGCGGCAACGGGTTGAAGTCGGCCATTCGCATATTGCAGGCTAAGCGACAGAAACCATCGCTAGCGACGTGGCTGCCCCATCGGCACTGTTGCAGGAGAAGCTTGATGCCGCCCAGGCCGAAGCCGCGCGCCCGCATGTGGAGCTTACGCCCGTCATCCCAACCCGGGCTCCCCGGAGAGCAACCATGAACGATGTGCCCGCCACGATCTACCCGGCCACAGGCCCCACCTCGGTTCGCCCACCATTCACCGCAGAGACAGCGGCCCGTAAGGCGCGTATGGCTGAGGATGCGTGGAATACCCGCGACCCCAAGCGCGTCTCCCTAGCCTACACCGAAGGCAGCACTTGGCGGAACCGGTCAGAGTTCCTGGCCGGGCGTCCAGCGATCATGCTCTTTCTGGCTCGCAAGTGGCAGCGGGAGCTGGACTATCGACTGATCAAGGAAGTGTGGGCCTTCACCGGCGACCACATCGCGGTTCGCTTCGCTTATGAGTGGCACGATGCGGACGGCTTATGGTTTCGAAGCCATGGCAACGAGCAATGGGCGTTCAACGAACACGGCCTGATGCACCGACGGGAGGCCAGCATCAACGACGTGCCGATCGTTGAGGCAGACCGGCTGTTCCGATGGCCGCTTGGACCGCGTCCGGCGGACCATCCGAGTCTGTCGGATGTAGGCCTGTAGGACGACGGGGCGACACTGTCCGGCAAACCACCCGAGACCGGCCACCCGGAATGTGTCCGTCAACCCTGGCATTCGCACGCGAAAACGGACAGGACGGCCTTGGCGAACGTCGGCTATGCGCGGGTCAGCACGCTGGACCAGAACCTTTCGCTTCAGCTCGACGCGTTGGCGGTGGCCGGGTGCA
>CAXTJW010000109.1:0-9814 GCA_964244305.1 uncultured Acetobacteraceae bacterium | reverse complement strand
CTCCAACGATTGCATGCCGATCCGCTGCAGGGCCGGTGCAATACGACGTTTGAACCGGGCGGAGGTTCACGCATTGTTGCGTCAGACCACTAGCCTTTGTTTGGTGGACCGACTCACCTAACGTTCGGGACTCAAACGTTAGGATCGGACCACTCGACCTAATCCCGCACGCCCATCAGCCGGTCGATCACGCTGATGACGCGGTTCACGTCGTAGGGCTTTGGCATGAACGCCGACGGCTGCCCGACCGCCTCGGCCCGGCGGGCATGATCCGGGCGTCCGGACACGAACACCACCGGCAGCGCGGGATGCACCTCTCGCGCATGCTCGGCCAGCCCGATGCCATCGATCAGGCCCGGCATGGTGATGTCGGTCAGCAGCACGTCAAAGCGGTCGCTGTCGGCGATCAAAATGGCGGCCTCGTCGCCGGTGCAGGTCGCGGTCACCTCGAACCCGGCGTCGCTGAGCATGTCGGCAACGACCTCCCGGACGACCGGCTCGTCCTCGACAAGCAGGATGCGGCATGCGGGCATGGGCGGCTCCAGTCAGCGAACTATAACATTACGGACGCGGTTGAAAAGGCCTGAATTCCGCAGCGGGCAGGCTGGCGGGGTGAGCGGTTTCGGGCATCCGGCGGTGATGTCGCATGAAACGGGCTTTTTGTCCTGTTCGTTGCTTTGCCGCCCCGGATCGGCCTGGGAATCGGAACCGTCACACACCCGTGATTGTCGCGCGCCGCCGGGGGCCGCATCCTGCCGCCATGCCGCATCAGAGTCGCGAGACCCTTACCCTTTCGACCGGGCCGGCCCGGGTGCTCTGGCGCCGCAGTGCCCGCGCACGCAAGATCAGCCTGCGCATCGATGCCAGGGCCGGCAGCGTGGTCGTGACCCTGCCGCCCCGTGCCGCCCAGGCAGCCGGCATGGCGCTGCTGCGCGACAATGCCGCCTGGGTTGCCGAGCGCCTCGCTTGCTTGCCGGACCCGATCCCGCTTGCCGATGGCGCTTACGTGCCCGTCAATGGCCTGCCGCACCGCATTCGCCACATGCCCGGCGGCCGCGGCGGCGCTTGGCTGGAAGCGGGTGAGCTGCTGGTCTCGGGCGCGCCGGAGTTTCTGGTGCGGCGCGTGGCCGACTTCCTGCGGGCCGAGGCGCGGCGCCGTCTCTCGACCCTGGCCATGGCGAAGGCCGCCGCCGCCAGCGTGCATCCGCGGCGCATCATCGTGAAGGACACCCGCACCCGCTGGGGAAGCTGCACCGCCGACGGCACCCTGATGTTTTGCTGGCGGCTGGTAATGGCGCCGCCCTATGTCCAGGATTACGTGGCGGCGCACGAGGTCGCGCACCTGCGCCACATGGACCACGGCCCTGGGTTTTGGGCGCTGGTGGCCCAGCTTACCACCAACAAGCCTGCAGCGATGCTCTGGCTCGACGCCCACGGACCTGGCCTCATGCGGGTCGGACCCCATTCGATTGCCTGAAACAGCGACAAGGCGCGACTGCCACCTCAGTTTCCAGCCTTGATCCGCCCCAGCAGCGTCCTTGCTGCGCCGCGGCCATCGAATTCCACGGTGTCGCTCAGGATAGGCGTCAGGATTTGAGCCGCCTCGTCCCGCTTGCCCGATGCGGCCAGCGCCGTCGCGAGATGGAATTTGATCGACCTGTCTTCGGGCCGTTGCAGCGACGCCGTTTGCAACAGCGGCAAGGCCGCCACAGCGTCCCCGCGGTTGGTCATGATCCAGCCCAGCGTGTCGGACGTCTCGCTGGACGGCGCCAGCAGATGCGCGCGCTGGGCCAAGCCAAGGCTGCGGGCGTCGCCCTTCGCCTGGTATACCCAAGCCAGGTTATTGAGCGCGACCGCATCGTTTGGGCGCTGCTTCAGCACCGCGTCCAAATACTGCTCGGCATCCTGGTTGCGGCCCGTCGAGATATCCAGCGACGCCAGCATCTGCGCTGCGTCGACATCGTTCGGATGCTGCGCGAGCCAGGTCCGCAACTGCTGCGCGGCTTGCTCCTGCCCGCCGCCAGAGGCCAATGCGCCGGCAACCCGCAATGCGAGCATGGAGGACGGATTGGTTTTCAACTCAGCCGAAAATGCCGCCGCAGCGTCCCCGAACCGGCGCGCACTCATATAGGCATCGCCTTTGACGACCGCGGCTGCGGGCATGTTGGCCGGGTCCCGCCGCAATTCATCGGCGATCGCGAGCGCAGCGGCAATCCCCGCCGAGCGCTGTTCGACGAACACCAAAGTGTTCATCATCCCAAGATTGCCCGGCGAGAGCTGGAGCCCGTCCCGAAGCGCCTGCTTCGCGCCGTCCGTGTCGTTATTGTTCAGGGACAACTCGACCAGCGCCCGCCTTGCCTCCAAATCCGTGGGCTTACCGTCGAGGATCTGCCGATAGGCCACCTTGGCGCCGGCCACGTCGCCATCGGCAGCGAGCGCCCGGGCCTGCGCTCCGAGCAGTATCGGCAGTGGCGTGCCGGCCACGAGCGCCTGATGCAGCACGTCCAAGGCCTTTTTCGGCTGCTTCGACCGGGTGTGCAGGTCGGCCAATGCAGCGGTCAGGGCCGGATTCGACGGCTCGGCCGCACGTGCCGCCTCGACGGCGGTGATGGCCTGCGGGAATTTCTGGTCCTGCACCAATGCCCGAAGAAGAGCCTCCAACGCCCGCGAATCGGCATGATCCTTGACCAGCATCTCGGTCAGCATCGCTTCTGCCTCCGCCCGGCGATCCTGCAGCAGCAGCACCTTCGCCAGATTGAGCCTCGCGGGCTTCGAGTCAGGGTATTGCTTCGCGACCTCGGCGAACTGCGCGCGTGCGCCTTCCAGGTCCAGCCGTGCCAGGCTCACCATGCCGGTTAGTAGGCCGACCGCCTCGTTATCGCCGCCCTGCTTGCGCAGGCGATCCAGCGCCGCTTGCGCCTTATCGGCGTCGCCGGCGCTCAATGCGGCGGCGACCAGCGCCTCGCCGGCACTGGACTGCGCCGGCGCCAGGTCCAATGATTTCTCCAGCGCGGCCGTAGCACCGGTTGTGTCGCCAAGCAGCATCTGCGTGGACGCGAGCCGGGTCAGGATCGCGGGATCGGTCGGCGCCAGCGCCGCCGCAGCCCGGAAGTTGCTCGCCGCCTCCTCCGTCTTGCCTTGGAGCGCATAGGTGCGGCCCAGCAAATCGAAGGTCTGCGCATCGGCTGCCCCGGCGGCGACCGCCTTCACCAGCGCCGCCACCGCGCGCTCCGGACGTCGTGCCCCGAGCTCGATACGGGCCAACAAGCGGATGCCGTCGAGGTCCGCCGGCGCGGCTGCTACATAGCGCAGCGCTGAGTCCACCGCCTGCTCGGTCTGGCCAAGGTTCGCCTTGATCAGCGCCTGGAAGTACCGCCCACGCGGGAAGCGATCGATGATCGGCGTGAGCCGTTCGAGCGCCAGGTCGGCGTCGGCATATCGTCCAGCGCGCAGCTTCAGCACCATATCGAGATATATTGCACCGCCGCTATTGGGCTGAGACAGCAGGACCTTATCGATATCGGCCCGCGCCTTCGCGTCCTCGCCGGATGCGATGTACTGATTGGCCCGCTCCAACCGTATCCCCGGATCGCCCGGAGCAGCCGCCACCGCCCGCTCGATATATTCAAGCGCGCCGGGGCCATCGCCTTTGGCAGCTTGAAGCTGTCCTCTCAGCACCAAGGCGTCCGCCCGCCGATCGTTGATCGCCAGCGCACGGTCGATCTGTCTTTCCGCTCCCGGAAGGTCCTTGTCGAGGATGAAGACGCGGGCGGCGGTGATCGGAGCATCTTGGTTCCCGGGCTCAAGCCGTTGCGCTTCCGCCAGGCTGGCGCGGGCACCGGCGACGTCCTGCAAGCCGATCTGCGCGACCGCCCGCAGCACCAGCACCCGCGCGTTTGCGACGGGATCGGCATTGTTCGGCTTCACGTCTGACAGCACGTCCGCAAAGCGTTGCTGCGCCATGTAGGACTGGGCCAGCAACGGCCCGATCGCGGTTGCGTCGTATTTCAGATCGCGCGCGAGCTTGAGCTCCTTTTCCGCGGCAACCGGATCGGAGGTCTGCAACTGGAGCTGCGCCAGGCGCACATGCGCTTCGGCGTTCTTCGGATTGTCCTTGATCGCGTTGCGCAGCTCGATTTGTGCGCCGCGCATGTCGCCCTTCGTGAGCAAGATGCGCGCATTGTTGATCGGATCGTTTTTGCGTCCGAATACATACCAGCCACCACCGGCCATTACGGCCATGATCAAGGCAACGATTGGTATAAGGAGTTTCTTCATTGTTATTGGCCCATATAAGGAGGGACGTTCTATGGAGCGATATCTTCTCCAGCCTGATTGGCGACCGCGGCCGCTATTCCGGCATCCGCCGACAGCCCGTGCGCATCGAGCAGGGAATATAGCGTCGGGCGGCTGATGCCGAGCAGGCGTGCGGCCGTCGCCAAGGTCCCGCTGCTGCGGGCCAGGGCGCGCTGCACCACGTCCCGCTCGGCCCGCGCGCGCGCTGAGCGCAGGTCGTAGGTGGCCATGTCCTCGACGCCCGGCGCCAGCTCCAGGTCCGCGGCCGAAATCAGCCGCTGCTCGCTCATCAGCACGGCGCGCTTCATCCGGTTTTCCAGCTCCCGAACATTGCCCGGCCAGGAATGCTCGGCGAGCGCTGCCAGTGCGTCGTCGCTGAAGCCGCGCACGGGCCGGGCAAACTCCTTGGCGTATTGGGCGAGGAAATGCCGCGCCAGCAAAAGCTTGTCGCCGCCACGTTCGCGCAGCGGCGGGATGCGCAGGGTTATCGGGTTCAGCCGATAGAACAAATCAACGCGGAAGCGGCCCTGATCGACCTGATCCTGCAGAACCAGGTTTGTCGCCGACACCACCCGGACGTCGACCTGGATCTGCTGCCGGCCGCCGATCCGTTCCATGCGCTGGTCCTGCAGAAAGCGCAGCAGCTTCGCCTGCAATGAGGACGGCAAGTCGCCGATCTCGTCCAGGAACAGAGTGCCTTTATGCGCCAGCTCGATCTTGCCAGGCGTTTGCTTCACGGCGCCGGTGAATGCGCCGCGCTCGTGTCCGAACAGCTCGCTTTCCAGCAGCGCCTCCGGGATCGCGCCGCAGTTGATCGCGATGAACGGCTGGCTGGCGCGGGGTCCGAGGTCGTGCAGCGCCCGGGCCAGCGCCTCCTTGCCGGTGCCGCTCTCTCCGAGCAGCAGGGCGGATACGTTGGCCGCGGCCAGCTTCTCGACGTCCCGGCAGATCTTCATCATGCCAGGGTCCGCCGTCACGATCCGTTTGATCGGCGTCGGTGCCGGGGCGTCCGAGAGCAGCCGGTTCTCGTCCTCGAGCGTCCGCAGCAGCAGGCCGCGCGCGACGATCGTGCTCAGCATTTCGATGTCGATCGGCTTATCGCAAAAGTCATAGGCTCCGCCTGCGACCGCGCGCCGCGCATGGGCGCGGTCGCCGTGGCTGGTCGCGACGATCACCTTCGTGTTGGGCGCCTGTCGCGCCATGTCGTCCAGGGCGGCGAAGCCTTCGCTCACGCCGTCCGGGTCTGGCGGCAGACCCAGATCCATGATCGCGACGGCCGGACGTTCCTTCTGCGCCACTGCAAGCGCCTGCGCGCGGGTATGCGCGAACACGACCTGACAAGAGGGAAAGGCCCAGCGATATTGGCTGCACAGGCCGACATCGTCCTCGATAATCAACAGCTTCGGCAACGGCGCATTCATGACTGAGCGCTCCTGAGGTCGGCGAAGATCAAGCTGCTCGCGTCGCCGGGCGATCCGGCCACCCTGCGGGTTGCAAACGGATCGGGGCCCTTTGCGGTAATATCCGGCGCGTCGGTGCGGGGCAGCACCAACCGCATGGTCGTGCCAAGGCCAAGAGCGCTGATCGCCTGCACGTCGCCCCCACCCTCGCGCAATAGTTCCCGGGCCTGGAAGGCGCCGATGCCCGATCCCTCGCGCCTCGTGGTGCCGAATGGCTGAAACAGCCGGTCCCGGATGAACTCGGCGGTCATGCCGGGCCCGGCGTCGACGATGTCGATGACGACCTGCAACGCCTCATGCCGGATGCGGAGCAATACCGGCGCGCCGCCCGACGCCTCGATCGCGTTGTTCAGCAGGTGGGCGACCGCCGTCTCGAATGCATCGGGGCTGATGGCCACCGCTGCGGTCGATCCGTCGTGGTCGAGCGACAGCGGCGTCTTGCGCACCCGGCGATAGGTCGCGACCAGCCGCTCCAATTGCGGCAGCGGGACCAGCGCTGCCGGCGCACGGTCCGCGGCCGGATCATCCAGCCGATGCAGCAGCGCAGTGATCTTGGACACCGACGCGCTCACCGTTTCCAGCATGTCGCGTTGAAACTCCGGGTTGGCGAGGTGGGTCTCGGCGTTGGACAGCAGCAGCGAGAGTTGGCTCGAGACGTTCTTGATGTCATGCGCGACGAAGGCGAACCGCTTGCCGTAGTCGTGCAGTTGCCGGGTCTGCATCATGACGCGGGTCGCCCGCTGCTCGGCAATGAAGCTCGCGATTTCGCGCCCCACGATGCGCAGCAGGTCGAAGGCTTCCTGGTCCAGGTCGAAGGGCGCACGGGGCGGTCCGGCCAGGATGAAGCCGATCTGCAGATTTCCCGTAACGAGCGGGATCGCCAGCCATAACCGCCCGAGCCGATCGAGCGGCGCCGAGGGTGATCCCTGCGGTTCGATACCATCCAGCACGGCGATCCAATTGCCGTCCGACATCGCCGCCACCACAGGATGGTCGGACGCGACCGGGGCCGACGCCGGCATGTTCCATGATCCCGACCATTGAAACGCGCCGACGCCGCCGTAGCGGAGGAACAATACGCCGCCGGGGCTGTCGACGACGTCCGCCATCGCGCGGATCGCCCGCGAGTGCAGCGCAGTCCGCCCCTGGGACTGCGTATCCGATAATGTGTCGATGCAATTCAGCCACTGCCTGCGGTAATCGTATCGCTCAGCGAAGAAATGCTCGACCACGCTGCGCTGCAGGCGCGAGCGGGCGGAGGCGGACGTGAGCAACGTCCCAAGCCCGATCAAGACGGCAAAGAACAAGCTGATCTCGGCGGTCCAGCTCCAATCGGCGCCGAACCGGCGGGACATCTCGCCCGCCGCCGAGATCACCAGCAGCACCGCGCCACTCAGGATCAGGGCAGCGCTGTGAAACACTGCGGTGCGCGAGAGTTGCAGCTTCAGGCGGTGCCGCCGGTTGCGCTGCGCCGCCACGGCCAGCAGCGGCGCCACCATGATCACGGCGATCGCATGGGCGCCGGTCAAAGAGGCCGAGGGTTTGTGGAACAGCACGAGGTCCGCGCATAGCAGGATATCGAAGCAGGCGAGGCCGCCGAGCACGACGCAGGGCAATGCGACGTGCCAGCGGGATTGTTCCGGCAGGTTCAAATACAGGTTCTCGATCAGCAGCAGCTCGCAGATTGCAATGCCGAGCCGGACCATAATGCCGAGAGACAGCAGCGACGGCCGCTCCATGCCCGAAGTCCATTCGCCAGAGAGCCACCCGGAAGTGACCGCGACGCCCGCGAGGGCAAAGGCGATCACGCCGATGGCGAGGAACGCCTGCCCTGTCCGATCGGGACCGACGAATTGCCGATAAAGATGCAGGACGAAGCAATACCACAGGAGTGCCCCGCACAGATCGAACGCATGTGCCAGGCCACCCCAGGCCTCCGGCAACGCTACGGCATGCGTCGTTGCCCACGCCGCAGTCATCAGGCAACAGATGGCCAGTAGCCAACCGGTAAATTGCCCTGAACGCAGCGCAATGACGGAGGACAGCACAACATACACCGCTGCACAGGCGGCAAACAGAAGCTGGTTCACAAGCATGCGCTCGATGCGCAGGAGCCTGGGCATGCGCTTGGCGGCACGGCTACCGCGAACCTTCCAGAAAGATAATGACCCGAATCGTCGAAAACAGAATAGACAAGTTGAGCAGTATGCCCTTGTACTTAACGTAATAAAGATCGTAGGACAGTTTGGTGCGGGCGTCCTCGACCGAGGCGCCATACGGGAAGTTCACCTGAGCCCATCCTGTCAGGCCAGGCTTCACACGCGCACGCTGCTCGTAGTACGGGATCACCTCGGCAAGCTGATTTACGAAATGCTGCCGCTCCGGGCGAGGGCCGATGAAGCTCATTGTGCCCTGCAGGACGTTGAGCAATTGCGGCAACTCGTCAATCCGGGTGCGGCGCAGGAACGAACCTACGCGGGTGATGCGCGGATCGTCGCGGGTCGCCCATGAAGGACCGCAGAACTCGGCATCGGCTCGCATGCTGCGAAATTTCAGCAGCGTGAACGGCTGCCCGCCCAGCCCTACGCGTTCCTGGCGATACAGGACGGGCCCGGCGCCTTCCAGATGCACCAACAAAGCGACCACCAGCATGAGCGGCAGCGTAAACAGCAGCAGCAACAAGCTGATCGATATGTCTCCGGCCCGGCTCACGAGGCTCGACACCCCGCCGACGCGGACGGGGCCAAGCCCGGCGGTCCAAGCATCATTCATATTCACGACGTCCACACGCTTGAGGCAACGCTCCCAGAAACGCCCTTCTGACTCCAGCAGGATCCCCTCAGCCGTGTATTCGGCACACTCAACCGGGCACATACCGGTGAGGACCGACTGCGGCAGGACGGCGTCACGCACCCCGGCCGCACGCAGCGCCGCCGGACTTACGCTCGCAACGGGTCCGCTTACGACTTCGAGAAAGCCGCGATGCCCGTTGCGGATCGCAGCGATCATCGTTGCGTTGGCGCTACAGGGTCCCAGCAGCGCGACCTTTTTCGCAAAAACATTCGAACGGACGGTCGCGAGAAAGAGCAATCGGGTTGCCAATACAGCGACGATCCAGGCGATCACGATCTTTGTAGGCCAGAAAGCGTCATGGCCGACGAGGCGGTCCGCATCCATGCCGACCGCCTTGCTGACGGCCCACGCGGCGGGGAACGCCAACAGGCCGCCAAGCATCGTGTCGATCAGCATGCCGCCAGTGCGGCGGAACACCTCTGGCTGATACAGCCCGACCGCGAACGCCGTGGTTCCGACGGTGAGAGCGAGAATGAAGGCGTGATTGACGATCGACGGCTGTGGGCCTTCGGCTAGCGAGCCGGCGCCAAGGAGCGCGTAGGCCAGGCAGAACGACAGCAGCAGTTCGAGAAGCCACAACGTAAGCAACTCGAATGACACGTGACTTTCGATAAACCGTGCCATTTCACCCCATCGCATAAAGCGTTGTGTAAGATACGTTCTGTTGAACGACATCATGTAACAGTACTTAAGGCTTATTTTCTGGCGGCGTTGCACGGCTGTGATTACATTAGCTCGCGATATTACATGACCGGTCGACCCGACCCGCGAGCGCTATGACGTTTACATGCGGGTGAAGTCCTACCCTACGCATCCAGAACTTGCAACGTTAACATAAAGGAACGTTGCAGGTTCTGCTATTAACTTCATCGGCTCAGAGGATTAGAGGCTGCGAGTTCCCAAAGACGTCGAAGCCGCCCCGTGCCGTCGATGAAGCTTCAATTCGATGAAGCGGCAGGGTTTCGTTCTGCCTAGGTAAGCTCATGGATCACTCGGGCTGACGTTTAAAACAGCCGCTCCGAACCGGGCACTGGGACAAAACTGTGATGCATAAAACACGCATCGCATTGATGCGAAGCTAATTCGCTTCGAGTAAATCGAATAATGTTGCTTGGATGACTAATGGGTGAGATGATTGGGTTGTTCAAGCTCCGGTTGGTGACGAGGCAGCATTGCTGCGTCCTGAGAGGACAGACGTTTGAAGA
>CAXTJW010000108.1:6044-9874 GCA_964244305.1 uncultured Acetobacteraceae bacterium | reverse complement strand
TCGCCGAGATGGTCGAGGCGCATGGCATGACGTTCATCGGCCCGGCGCCCGCGCACATTCGCATGATGGGCGACAAGATCGCGGCGAAGGCGGCCATGGCGTCGCTGGGCGTGCCGCTGGTGCCGGGGTCGGACGGCGCGGTCGCCGACATGGACGAGGCCCGCGCTGTCGCGGACCGCGTCGGCTACCCGGTGCTGGTCAAGGCGGCGGCGGGTGGCGGCGGCCGCGGCATGAAGGTGGCGCTGGCGGCGGATGAGCTGGAGGAAGCCTGGACCGTGGCCCGCACCGAGGCGCGCACCGCATTCGGCGACGATGCCGTCTATATAGAGAAATACCTCGACCGCCCCCGCCATATCGAGCTGCAGGTGATGGCGGACGCCCACGGCAACGTCGTGCACTTCGGCGAGCGCGACTGCAGCCTGCAACGGCGGCATCAGAAATTGGTCGAGGAGGCCGGCTCACCGGCATTGACCCCGGCGGCGCGGGAGAGCCTGGGCGCCGTCGTGACGGCCGGGCTGCGCACGCTCGGCTATCGCAACGCCGGCACGTTGGAGTTCCTGTATCAGGACGGGCAGTTCGCCTTCATCGAGATGAACACCCGCCTCCAGGTCGAGCATCCCGTCACCGAGATGGTCTGCAGCGTGGATTTGGTGCGCGAGCAGCTCCGCGTCGCGGCGGGCTACGAACTCGGCTACGAGCAGGCGGACGTCGAGTTCCGCGGCCACGCGATCGAGTGCCGGGTGACGGCGGAGGATCCGGAGACATTCATGCCGACGCCGGGCCGGGTGGACGTGTTCCATGCGCCCGGCGGCCTGGGCGTGCGGGTCGATAGCGCGCTGTATGCCGGCTACATCGTGCCGCCGTACTACGACAGCATGGTGGCCAAGCTGATTGTGCATGCGCCGACCCGGCCGGAGGCGATCGCCCGGATGCGCCGCGCGCTGGGGGAGTTTGCGATCCAGGGCATCAAGACGACATTGCCGCTGCACCGCCGCATCATGGACGCGCCGGAGTTCCAGGCCGGGGATTACACGATCCATTGGCTGGAGCGCTTCGTATCGGGCGGTTAGATCGCGCGCGGTTAAGGAACCCGTAATGCGTTTGGGCGTGTTATGATGTTGGCGCATCCCTTTAGGCGGGCCACGATCTCAGCATGTCGCGCAGAACGATCGAAGTGACGCCCGACCTTTTGATGCGGGCCTACCGGGTCGGCCTGTTCCCGATGGCCGAGACGCGCCGGGGCCAGCGGCTGTATTGGCTCGACCCGGAATTACGCGGCGTGTTGCCGCTCGATGGCTTCCACCTGCCGAAGCGGCTGCTGCGCACTGTGCTTTCGGACCGGTATGAAGTCACGAGCAACCAGTCGTTCGCCGCCATCGTCGCCGGCTGTGCCGCCGCCGCACCGGGCCGCGAAGACACCTGGATCAACGGCGACATCGAGCGGCTGTTTGGCGACCTGCATCGCCGCGGCTTCGCGCATTCGGTGGAGTGCCGGCAAGCGGGCGCGCTGGTGGGCGGGTTATATGGCGTGTCGCTCGGCGGCGTGTTCTTCGGCGAAAGCATGTACAGCGTGGCGCGCGACGCATCGAAGGTGGCGCTGGTGCACCTGGTCGCGCGCATGCGGCTCGGCGGCTACACCCTGCTGGACACGCAGTTCGTCACCCGGCATTTGGCGCAATTCGGCGCCGATGAAATTCCGCGGGACCAATACAAGATGCTGCTGGCGGCGGCGGTGCAGGTGCCGGCGCGGTGGCTGCCGGCGCCCGATCCTGCCGCGCTCGAGGCTGAGATAAGATTGCTGTATCACCATTCCCCGACCATCAGCGACATTCCACCGGAGCCGGATGCATGAGGCTGCTGGCGTGGGCCGCCTTGGCGGCGGTGGTGCCGGCGTCGGCCCAGGCGCAAGCTGCCGCGCCGGACCGGCCCTTGCTGACGCCGGCGCGGGAGGCTTCGGTGCTGTATCGCATGATCAAGACCGGGGCCGAGCCAATCGAGGTGCGCGTCACCACCGAGGCTGGTGGGTCACCCTTGCGGATCGATCTGCCGGACGGTGCCTATGTCATCGTCGACCAGCCGGCGCACAGCACGGCCATGGTGGTGCCGAACGAGCAGACCGTGATGGACCTGCCGTTCGAGGAAGGGCCGCAAGGCCAGTTCCAACTGAACGAGCGCATGCGGTTCGCCCGCCGCGGCTCCGATACGGTCGCGACGTTGCGCTGCACGATCTGGGATGTGGCGCTGGACAAGGCGCACGGGGCAGTTTGCGTGAGCGAGGACGGCATCCTGCTGCGGTCGTCCGGGCAGGACGGCGCCGGGCGGCGCAGCCTGATCGAGGCGGTGAGCGTCAGCTTCGCGCCGGCATCCGCGAGCGACTACGTGCCCCCGGCCGACTTCGAGCGCATAAGTCCCGCGTCGCAATGACGGTCAATGCCGTCCTCCGCGCCGGGGCCGCCGCGATTGTAATCGCCACGGTTGGCGGCGCGCTCGTTGGCGGTGCAGCCGCGCAGGACCGCCCGCTGATCCAGCCCAGCCGCGATGTATCCGTGGCCTACCGGGTCGAGGGCGCGGCGGCGTCCGTGGTGCCGGGCGGCATCCCGAATGCGCTGCTGCTGTCGTGGGACGCCGCCGGGCAGCGGCTGCGGGCCGAACCGGAGGGCCGCAGCCAAGCGGTTATTGTCGACCTGCGCGCGCATTCCGCGAAGATCGTGGACACGGTGCTGCGCAGCGCTTTGACGTTGCCGACCCGGGACAGTGACTTTCAGCCGCTCACGCTCGATGGTGCGCGGCTGACCCGGCGCAACGACGTCGTGATCGCGGGCCTGCCGTGCACGAACTGGGCGGTGCAGTCCAGCCGCGGCAACGGGACGGTCTGCCTTACGGCGGACGGCGTCGCGTTGCGAGCGGATGGAGACGTGGACGGCCGGCGCGGCACCTTCACGGCCTCCCGCGTGAGCTATGGCCCGGTGTCCGACGACCTGTTTCGCGTGCCGGCCGAATTCATGCAGTTCAACTTCCCAAAGCTGGGCCGCCAGAAGTGATGCGGCAGGTTTTGCTGGCGCTGCTGCTCGCCGGGTCAGGCTCGACGCGGGCGTTTGCCGAGCAGGACCGGCCGCCAGCGCTGCCGACGCGCGACGTCGACGTGACCTACAAGGCCGGCCAGGGTGAGCAGACGGTGGTCCAGCGCTCGCGTTGGTCGGCGGCACTGCGGAAGTTGCGGGTCGATGCGCCGACGCCGGGCGTCTATGCGATCGCGGACTATGCGGCGCACACGCTGTCGATGGTGAGCGAGCCGGCCCGCGGCGTTATGGACCTCGATGGGGCGGAGGCGGCGTTTCCCGGTGGGGCGGCCGGGAGCAGCGCCAGCTTCGTCCGGCAGGGCGATAGCCAGGTGGCCGGACTGCCGTGCACCGAGTGGGAGACGGCCGATCGCCAGGGTCAGCCGATGCTCGCCTGCTACACGGAGGACGGCGTGCTGCTCAGGGCCCGGCACGGCGCGCAGGTCTTCGTGCAGGCGACGCGGGTCGCGTATGGCGCACTGGACGCAGACACTTTCATCGTGCCGCCCTCGTTTACCCATAAGACGCCCAGGAGCGTGCAATGACGCTGGCCCTGTCGCGCTGGCAGCCGTTCAACGCTTGGGCGCCCTGGACCGATCGCCGCGGGCGGCTGCATCCATTGCGTGCCGGCGTGTTCACGCTGCTTCTGCTGCCGGCGGCGTGGCTGGCCTTGCGCTGGGCTTGCGACGCGCTGGGCGCCCGGCCGCTCAATGTAGCGATCCACTCGACCGGGTATTGGGCGGCGTGGGTCTTCCTGGCCTCGTTGCTGGT
>CAXTJW010000108.1:0-5944 GCA_964244305.1 uncultured Acetobacteraceae bacterium | reverse complement strand
CGATCCACTCGACCGGGTATTGGGCGGCGTGGGTCTTCCTGGCCTCGTTGCTGGTGTCGCCAGCCAAGGCGATGCTTGGGATGCCGAATCTCGTCGTCGTGCGGCGGATGATCGGCGTGGGCGCGCTGTGCTATGCGGCGCTGCATTTGCTGCTCTATGTCGCGGACCAGAATTGGCGGCTTGGCGCTGCTGCGACCGAGATCTTGGTGCGGTTCTATCTCACGATCGGTTTCGTCACGCTGCTCGGGGTGGCGGCATTGGGCGTGACCTCCACCGATGGCTGGGTGAAGCGTCTGGGGCGGAACTGGAAGCGGCTGCATAAGCTCGCCTACGGGTTTGCGGCTTTGGCGCTGCTGCATTTCTTCCTCCAGTCGAAGGCGGACGTGTCGCAGGCGACGGTGGCCGCGGGCGTGTTCGCCTGGGCGATGCTTTGGCGCGTGCTGCCGGCGGGGCGGGATCGCGGGCCGCTGGCGCTGATCGGCCTCGCGCTGGCGGCCGGCGCGATGGCGCTTGCGTTCGAATATGCGTGGTATCGGTTCGGCACCCATATCGACCCGTTGCGTGTGCTGCGTGGGGAAGCCGACGTTTCGTTCGGCCTGCACCCGGCCGGACTGGTGTTCGCGCTGGGGCTGTTCGCAGCGGGCCTGATGGAGTTGCGGGCGCTGGGGCAGACCCGGTTTGGCGGCAGTTTCGGCTATATCATGCTGGTCTATATACTGGGGGCGTTGGCTGGCGGTGCGGCCGGGCTCGCGATGGGATGGTCGCTGGACGACGTCATGCCGGACGGGTATCCGGCGCTGCCGCTGGATGCGGCCTGGCTCGTCCTATTCGCGCTGCTGGGCCTGGCCCGCTGGCGGCTGCGCGAGATTTGGCAGCGGCATTTGGTCGACGCATTATGGGCCGCTACCGCACTCGCGCCCGTGCTGGCGTTGGGCACCGACAGCCGCGCGGTCGTATTGGCCAGCGCCGCCGTATTGGGTGCGGCGGCGCTGCTGCTCACGGGGCGGCTTTGGCCGGTTTCACCCGGCGCTGCCGTCCTTGTCCTGCCATTGGCGGCGCTCGCGGCGTATCAGGCCATCGTGCTGCTTTGAGCCTAATCAGGCGCGACGGCGCCGGGCGATGCCGACGCCCGCCAGGCCGATGCCGAGAACCGCTAGGCTGATGGGCTCGGGAACCTGGAACACCGAGACACCGGTCAGTAGCGTCGTAGCATTTGCATTCGACGTCGATGCGTTGGCAAAGGTGATGGAGACGAAGGTGTTGGCGGCCACGAATGAGTCCGACTGGATCGGGGTGAACGCGGTCGCGAAGGTGTTGGTCGGATCGACCGGGCTCAGGACGGTCGGCGCATAGACCTGCGTATTGTCGGCCAGGATACGAAAAGTCGGATTGACGCCGACGGATGCGCGAGCATCGGCTCCGACCGCTATTGCATAGGTCCGGCCGACGACGAACCCATTCACCACTTGGCTGAGCGACGTGCTGGCGCCAGACAGGAAGCCGACGACGGACCGCCCGCCCGCATAGCCGTTGTCGTACTGCGAAGGGTCGGTGTTGCTGTTGCTGGCGTAGTTGGTCGGCGTCCAGTTCTGGACGTAAAAGTTATTGCCCCCGTTATACTGGGTGTTGGAAGCCGTGTCGTTAATCGTGAAATTTGGGTTGAGCACCAAGGGGGCCGACATGGCGGGCATGGACGCCAACGCGATCGCGGCGGATGCGGCCAAGGCGGCACATATGGTCTTTTGCATGAACAAGATGATGACCTCTCGCAGAACTCATAGCTGATGCGCAACGCACGTCATCGATCTTGCAACGTTCGTGCCAGAGGTTAACGGTTTGTTAAGCCAACAAACTTAACGGACCTATTTACAAAGTGTAAAACTATCCGACACTACAACCGGAATGGCTATACGGCCGGCTCGCCTGCAACCGGGATCTTTCCCTGCGCCTCGATCAGCGTTGCAACCTCGGCAATGCACGCATCCAGCGCCGGAATATCCGTCCCCTTCGCCACCAGCGCCACGCCGCTGCCGGTCAGGCGATAGTACGGATAGCTGCCAAGGTCGAGCGCAGGATAGCGGTCCTGAATTGCGCCCAAGCCCTCGGCGATCGAGCCCTCCAGCAGCCCGGCCGCGTGCACCGCCCGCGACTGCACCGGCGTTCCGCCCCGCAACGTAGGCGCCAAAGCCGTGAACATCGCCTGCATGATGCGCGGCACGCCGGCCATGACATGGACGTTGCCGATGGTGAAGCCCGGCGCGATCGAGATCGCGTTGTCGATCAGCGTGGCGCCGCGCGGCATCGTCGCCATTCGCTGCCGCGCGGCATTGAACTCGCCGGCCGCGTAGTGGCGCTCCATGCGCGCCCAGGCCTCCGGATGCACCTCCCACGCCACGCCGAACGCGGCTGCGACGCACTCGCTGGTGATGTCGTCATGGGTGGGGCCAATGCCGCCGGTGGTGAACACGTGGTCGAACCGGGCGCGGCACTCGTTCACGGTGGTGATGATGGTCTCGCGCACGTCCGGGATCACCCGCACCTCGCGCAGCGGGATGCCGATGGCGCCCAGCCCGGTGGCGAGGAACTTGATGTTGAGGTCCTGGGTGCGGCCCGACAGGACCTCGTTGCCGATCACCAGCAGGCAGGCGATGGGGTTGGTCATGGCGTTCCTACAGGAAATCGCGGAGGAGGGGGATCAGCGGCTTGTCGGCCGGAGGCATCGGATAATCGGCGAGCTTGGCCGGGCGCACCCAGGCGAGCGCCTGACCCTCGCGGCCCTGCGGCTGCCCGGCCCATCGCCGGCAAAGGAACAGCGGCATGAGCAGATGGAAGCTGTCATAGGCGTGGCTCGCGAAGGCGAAGGGGGCAAGGCAGTTTTCGGTGACGTCGATGCCGAGTTCCTCGTGCAGCTCGCGGATCAGCGCCGCCTCGGGCGTCTCGCCGGCGTTCAGCTTGCCGCCGGGGAACTCCCATAGGCCGGCCATCGCTTTGCCCTCCGGACGCCGGGCGAGTAGGATGCGGCCGTCGGCGTCGATCAGCGCGCAGGCGGCGACGAGCACGATGGGCCGGTCTGCGGGCCGGTCCGCCGCCGGCCGTTCCAACGCTTCCGGTAGCGTCGCCGCAGGGGGAGCCGCTACCGGCAGTTGATCGCGCAACGGCGTCCGCGGCGACATGTCGTCGCGCGTCGCCTGAAAGCGCAGCACCGGGTGCTCCCCGCCCCGCGCCAGGAACCGCTCGCGCCCGGTGCCGCTCATGCGGAAGCCGATGCGGCGCAGCACCGCTGCGGAGGCTGCGTTGTCCTCGGCCACATGCGCCTCGAGCCGGTCGAGGTCGAGGTTGGCGAGCGCCCAGCGCGACAGCCGGCTCGCGGCCTCGGTCGCGACCCCGTGCCCCCAAAAGCGCCGCCCGACCCAGTAGCCCAGGTTGCCCGTGCGCGGCTTGAGGTCGAGGCGCAGGCCGATGCAGCCGATGATCATCTCCTGCCCGTCCTCGTGCCCGGTGATCGCGAGGTGGTATCCGGTGCCGCTGGAGATCTGCCGCGCGGTGGAGCCGATCCACTCGTCCGTCAGCTCCCGCGGGTAGGGGAACGGCAGCCGGGACAGCATGCGGACAACGGCCCAGTCGTTGACCAGGCGATGCAGCTCCTCGGCGTCGTCGGCACGCAGCGGGCGGAGCGTCAGGCGCTCGGTGACGAGCGGGACGAACGCCGAGTCTTCGGGGACCAGGGACAGGGCCATCAGCCTTGCCCCTGGCAGAAATCAGCTCCGGTAGCTGCCATTGATGTCGATGTAGCCGTGCGTGAGGTCGCAGGTCCAGGCGGTGCCCTTGCCCTTGCCGAGGCCGAGGTCGACCTTGATGCCGATCTCGCGTCCCTTCATGTGCGCGACGACCGGCGCCTCGTCATAGCCCGGCACCACGCCGCCGTCGCGCGCCATCCAGGTGCCGCCGACGCCGACCGAGAGCTTGTCGCGGTCGGCTGGTTCGCCCGACTTGCCGACCGCCATGACGATGCGGCCCCAATTGGCGTCCTCCCCGGCCACCGCCGTCTTCACCAGCGGTGAGTTGGCGACGGCGAGCGCCACGCGCCGGGCGGACTTGCCCGTCATCGCACCGGTCACGTCGATGCGTATCAGCTTCTGCGCGCCCTCGCCGTCGCGGACGACCTGAAGCGCCAAATCCAGCAGCACGGCGTCGAGCTGATCGCGGAAGCCGCGCACGAGCTTCGCGTCATGCTTGCCGACCGGGGCGTGCCCGGCCTGCCCGGTGGCGAACAGCAACACGGTGTCGCTGGTCGAGGTGTCGCTGTCGACCGTCGTGCAGTTGAAGCTGCGCTTCACGCCGCTCGCCAACAGGTCCTGCAGCAGGGACGCCGGCAATTTCGCATCGGTGAACACGAAGGCCAGCATGGTGGCCATGTCGGGCGCGACCATGCCGCTGCCCTTGGCGAACCCGGTGATGCGGACCGGGCTGCCGTCGATCAGGGCGATGCGCGTGACGGCCTTGGGGAAGGTGTCGGTCGTCATGATGCCGCGGGCGGCGGCGTCCCAGCCGTCTTCGGACAGTGACGCGTGCAGGGCGGGCAGGGCGGCGATCAGCTTCGCGTGCGGCAGGACCTCTCCGATCACGCCGGTGCTGGCGATGAACACCTCATGCGCGCGGCAGCTAAGCAGGTCGGCCGCGGCCTCGGCGGTTGCGTCCACCGCCTCCACCCCGGCGCGCCCGGTGAACACGTTGGCGTTGCCGGCATTCACCACCAGCGCCCTGGCGCGGCCGTGTGCCAGGGCCGCGCGGCACCAATCGACCGGAGCGCCGGGGCAGCGGTTGCGCGTGAACACCCCAGCCACCGCAGTGCCGGGCGGCAGCACCGCCATCACGAGGTCGGTGCGGCCCTTGTAGCGGATCCCAGCCTCCGCCGAGCCGAGCCGCACGCCGGCCAGCGGCGGCAGCTCCGGCATCGGCACCGCGAGCGGGCTGGTGGGCAGCACCACCTATTTGCTCGGCGCGGCAGTCGGGGGCGACGCAGGCGCAGACAATGCAGGCTCGGACGACGCAGTCATGGGCGAGCCGTCGGGGTTGAACTTCTCGATCGGCAGGCCGGTCTTGGCGGCGGCCAGCACGCGGGTCACGCCCTCCTGGATCAGCGACTGCCGGATTTCGTCGTGCACCTGCTCGAACGACGGCGGCGGCGCGGTGCGGACCTCTTCGGTCTGGATCACGTGCCAGCCGAACCGGGTCTTGATCGGCGTCTGCGTCGTCTCGCCGGGCTTGAGTGCGAAGGCAGCGTCGGAGAACTCGGGCAGCATGTCGCCTTTCTTGAAGAAGCCGAGGTCGCCGCCGCTCTGCGCGCCGGGATCGGTGCTGTATTTCTTCGCGAGCTCGGCGAAATCGGCCCCGCCCTTGAGCTCGACGATCACCTTCTTGGCGGTGTCCTCGTCGGCGACCAGGATGTGGCGGGCGCGGATCTCGGTCTCGCCCGGCTTGCCGGCGAAGTCGCGGTCGTAGCGGGCGCGGATCGCATCATCGGTCAGGGTCGGCGCGATCTCGCGGGTTAGCAGGGCGTTTTGCAGCGCGCTGTCGGTTGCGCGGGCGACCATGCGCCGCACCGCGGGATCATGGTCCAGGCCCTGCTTGCGGGCGGCAATCACGACGACCTGGCGGTCGACCAACTGATCGAGAAGGATTGGGTAAAGCGAGGTCGGCGGCATGCCGCGCAGCTCCTCGGGCAGCGCCTGCGCGGCCTCGGACAGCTCGGAGGCATGGATCTCATCGCTGCCGACGCGGGCAACGACCGGGTCGCCTGGGGCTCTGGCGGGGGCTGCGGCTTGCCCGGGCGCAGATTGGCCCGGCGCAGCTTGCGCTGGCGCGGGAGCCTGGGCGGGCGACGGCCTTGGAGCCGGCGATGGCCGCGGCGGAGGGGTTTGCGCGGCCGCAAGGCCGGTGGAGC
>CAXTJW010000107.1:0-9953 GCA_964244305.1 uncultured Acetobacteraceae bacterium | reverse complement strand
ATCCTGCTGTCGGAGCCGGGCGAGGAGTTCGAGGGCGGCGAGTTCGTGCTGACCGAGCAGCGCCCGCGCATGCAGTCGCGCCCCGCCGTGGTGCCGCTGCGCCGGGGCGACGCCGTGGTCTTCGCGGTGAGCCAGCGGCCGGTGCAGGGCTCGCGCGGCTTCTACCGCACCGTGCTGCGGCATGGCGTCAGCAAGGTCCGCGCGGGGCGGCGGCATACGGCCGGCATCATCTTTCACGACGCGGCCTGACAATGGGGCCGGTGCCTGGAGCAACGACTCCGGACCTTTTCGGGGATATGCGGCTTGATCCACCGCTGACGGACGGCGCCATGCTGCTCCGCGGCTTCGCCCTGCCGCTGGAGACGCCTTTGTTGGCCGCCCTGCAAAGTGTGGCGAAGGCGGCGCCGTTCCGCCGCATGGTCACGCCGGGCGGCTTCACCATGTCGGTTGCCATGACCAACTGCGGCACGGCCGGTTGGGTCACGGACCGGCGCGGCTATCGCTACGACGCGATCGATCCCGAAAGCGGCCGCCCCTGGCCCGCCATGCCGGCGGCGTTCGACGACATCGCCCGCCGGGCAGCCGTTGCGGCCGGATACCGCGGTTTCGCGCCCGATGCATGCCTGATAAACCGCTACGAACCAGGCGCGCGGCTCTCGCTGCATCAGGACAAGAACGAGCGGAATTTCGCTGCCCCGATCGTCTCGGTGTCGCTCGGGCTGCTGGCGACCTTTCTGTTCGGCGGCCCAAACCGCTCGGATCCGGCGCGCCGCGTCGCGCTGCGGCACGGCGACGTGGCGGTGTGGGGTGGTCCGGCGCGGCTTGCCCATCACGGCATCCTGCCGCTCCCCCATGGCAAGCATCCGCTGCTCGGGTGTTGCCGCATCAATCTCACCTTCCGGCAGGCGCTGTAGGTTGCGGCCCCTCCCCGTTGCGCACTGCCTTGCCAACGCCGTCCAATACGGCAGGAATGCCCCAGCGGCTGCGGGAGCCATCCGCTGAGGCGCGCCTTTCGTTCGCTGAACAGTCCCAACTACCGGATCTGGGCTGCCGGCGCGCTCGTGTCCAATGTGGGGACCTGGGTGCAGCGGACCGCCCAGGAATGGCTCGTGCTCACCCAACTCACCAACCACAGCGCGACCGCTGTGGGCATTGTCATGGGGCTCCAGTTCGGACCGCAGCTCCTTTTGCTGCCATGGACCGGGTTTGCGGCCGACCATTTCGACCGGCGCAAGCTCCTGATCGCCACGCAGGCGACGATGGGGGCGCTGGCCCTGGTCCTCGGCATCCTCACTCTCGCCGGGCTCATTCGCTTGTGGCACATCTATGCGTTCGCGTTCCTATTCGGGTGCACGGCGGCGTTTGATGCGCCGGCAAGGCAGACTTTCGTCTCCGAGCTGGTCGGAGACGCCGACCTGTCGAACGCGGTGGCACTGAATTCCACATCGTTCAACGCTGCGCGGATGGTCGGCCCGGCGGTTGCCGGCGTCCTGATCGCCTCCGTCGGCTCCGGTTGGGCATTCCTGATCAACGCAGCCTCGTTCGGCGCCGTGCTCGGTTCGCTGGGCATGCTCCGCGTCGCGGACCTGCGTCGCAGCAGCAGAGCCGCCCGAACCCCAGGGAGCCTGCTGCAGGGCTTCCGCTATGTTTGGCAACGCCCTGATCTAAAGGCCATCCTGCTGATGCTGGCGCTGATTGGGACGTTCGGGTTGAACTTCCCGATCTTCATCTCGACGATGTCCGTCACCGTCTTTCACGTCGGAGCGGCCCAGTACGGGCTCCTGGCGTCGATGATGGCGGTTGGAACGGTCGCGGGCGCGCTACTCGCCGCCGGACGTGAGAAACCGCGTTTCGTGCTGCTGCTGGCGGGGGCTGCGATGTTTGGGCTTGGGCTCGGGCTCGCAGCGGTCATGCCGAACTATGGGCTTTTCGGCATTGCCCTAGTTATTGTCGGGGTGTCGGCCTTGACCTTCACCAACTCGACGAACAGCCTGATGCTGCTGTCCACCGAACCTGTCATGCGCGGGCGCGTGATGGCGCTCCGCCTTGCGATCGCTTTTGGCGGGACACCGATCGGCGCGCCAACCGTCGGGTGGGTTGCTGACCGGTTCGGTCCGCGTTGGGCGCTCGGCGTCGGCGCCGTCTCCGGTTTCGCTGCGGCGCTCGTCGCGATCCACTATCTTGCGAGGCACCGTCGCCTGCGCGGACACATCAAGGCCGGACGCCTCCGCTTCAGCATTGACGACAGCGATCCGTCGGTTCAACAGCCCACTCAATGAGCTCAAACAAGGCGGCGCACTCATTGACGCAGGAACTATGACGGATGCGCGCGTTGTTCCGGGGTAGGCATGGGGTCGGATTAGGCGGGGTCGGCGGCTCCTCTAAGTGTGTGTTGGGCCTGCATGCCATTTTTGAACTTTATCGCTATATCCCGGCCCGACGGGGTCGATACATGTCCGAGGCCGCGGCGCCCAAAGCACCAGGAATAGATATATGCTGAATGATATCGTGTCGCCGCGTCCGACGGATTTGGAACAACGGCAATCCGTTGGGATCAGCGAGGTCCATAGGGCCAGCGAACATGAGCCGCACCCGCAACTGCGCAGCCACTATCGGCGCGTGCGGCGCGAGACCGAGGCTCTGGCAGCGCCCCTGTCGGCCGAGGACCAAACCATCCAGTCCATGCCCGATGCCAGCCCGGCCAAATGGCATCGCGCGCATACGACTTGGTTCTTCGAGACCTTTATCCTCGTGCCGCATTTGCCGGGGTATAAGATTTACGACCCGGCCTTCGGCTACGTGTTCAACTCCTACTATAATGCCGCCGGGCCGCGCCACCCGCGCCCGTCCCGCGGCGTGCTCAGCCGGCCCGGAGCTGCGGAGGTAACCGCCTACCGTGCCTATGTCGATGCGGCGATGGACTCACTGCTCGCCGCATGCGGCCAGGCGGTCGCCGACCTTATCCTAATGGGGCTGCACCACGAGCAGCAGCACCAGGAACTGCTGCTGATGGACATCAAGCATGCGTTCTCCTGCTCGCCGATCTTCCCGGTCTATGCAACGGAGCGAGCGGCCCCGCAGGGCAGCCCGTTGCCGCCGCTGGATTGGTGGCCCATTCAGGGCGGCATCCACCAAATTGGTCATCGGAGGAGCGGTGCGCCCGGCGATTTCTCATTTGACAACGAAATGCCGGCGCATGCGGCCTTGCTGCAGAACTGCGCCATCGCCGACCGCCCTGTCAGCAACGGCGAGTTCCGGATGTTCATGGAGGACGGCGGCTACCGACGGCCGGAACTTTGGCTCTCGGAGGGCTGGTCCATCGTCCAGGCCGCCGAGTGGGACGCGCCGGGCTATTGGCATTCCGACGGCGACCGATGGCAGGTCTATACGCTGCACGGCCTCCAGGAGGTCCGCGACAATGAGCCGGTTTGCCACGTCAGCTTCTATGAAGCGGCGGCCTACGCCGAGTGGGCAGGGCGTCGGCTGCCCACCGAGTTCGAGTGGGAAGTTGCGGCCCGTCAACATGGCGATCCCAAAACGGCCCCCGATGCGGTCCGCTTCCACCCGCACCCGCTGAGCCCCGGGATGCATCAGGATGTTTGGGAGTGGACCGCGAGCGCCTACCTTCCCTATCCCGGCTACCACCCGGAGGCCGGGGCGTTGGGCGAGTACAACGGCAAGTTCATGATGAACCAAATGGTGCTGCGTGGGCGTTCCTGCGCGACACCGCCGGGCCACGACCGTCCGACCTATCGAAACTTTTTCCCCCCGAACGGGCGCTGGCAGTTTGCGGGCTTCCGGCTTGCAAAGGACCTCTGATGACCGCCAACTCGCTGCAGCGCCTGCATGACCTTGAGCCCACCGCCGACACTTTTCGCGACAGTGTCCTGCACGGCCTGCGCGGCGTACCGAAGACCTTGCCCTCCAAGTTTTTTTATGACGCCGAGGGTTCTCGCCTGTTCGATCAGATTTGCGAACTGCCCGAGTACTATCCAACGCGCACCGAGACCGCCCTGCTGGCCGAGCGCGCCGGCGATATCGCCGAGATCGTGGGTCCACAGGTCGGGCTGATCGAGTTCGGCTCAGGCGCCGGCGTCAAGATCAGGCTGCTGCTGGCCGCTTTGAGCGATCCCGCCAGCTATGTCCCGGTGGATATATCCCGCGAGCATTTGATGCATGCGACATCGAGCCTGGCGCAGGACTTTCCCCGGCTGCGCATCGGGCCGGTCTGCGCGGACTACACGCAGCCATTCGCCCTGCCTCATCTGCCCGGCACCCGGCCGCTGCGGATCGTCGGCTTTTTCCCCGGTTCGACGATTGGCAACTTCACCCCCGAGGAGGCGACGGAGTTCCTGCGCCGCACGGCCCGCCTGCTGGGACGCGGCTCGATGATGATCATCGGTGTCGATCTGCCCAAGGAGCCGGCCATTCTACACGCGGCCTACGATGACGCGACCGGAGTGACGGCTGCGTTCAATCTTAATTTGCTGCACCGAATCAACCGTGAACTCGGCGCCGATTTCGATCTCACCGCATTCCAGCACGAGGCCCGCTGGAACGCGGGGGATAGCCGCGTGGAGATGCACCTGGTCAGCCGTATCCAGCAGACCGTGGCACTCGGACCCGACAGTTTTGAGTTTGCGCCGGGCGAGTCGATCCATACTGAGAATTCTTATAAGTACGGAACCGACGCGTTCTCGCAGCTGGCACGGGCAGCCGGTTATGCCACGATGGTGTCATGGACCGACGCGGCAGCCCTGTTCAGCATACACGTGCTGGTCGTTCCGTAGCGTCCAGCTTGCCACAGGAATTACGAAGCGGCGCACGCGTCTCGGCGTTGGACGCGTGACGCCCTAGGCACCCGCCGGTTCCGCCGCGTAGCCCTCGGCAGCGATAGCGTCGCGGATGCGGCTCGCCGGCGCCACGTCGTTCCGTATCGTTACGCGGCCCATGTCCAGGTCGACCTCGACCGCGGCACCTGGATCCACGCTGTGCACGGCATCGGTCACCGCACGCACGCAGTGGCCGCAGGTCATTCCAGTCACGTTGAAGCTTTGCATTGCACCCTCCGTTCTCACGTCTACAGCAAGAGCCCATACGACTGGACCGCTAGTTGCACTGGGGTCAGTGGGGTCGTGGTGGGATTGTTTGCTACGGCGATCAAGTAACGTTTCGCAAATGTCTCGACAAAACTCTTGTCCTTAAGCTGTTTGATGTCGAGCTTGCTGGTGATCGCCTTCTCCTGCGCGTTCAGCGTCTGATAGGCGATCTGGATAGGGATGCCGAGCGCCGTCGTCACGACGCGGCGCAGGATTGGATTGCCCAAGATGTCATCTGCCTTGGTGACCGAAGCGGCCTGTTCCCGGAACGTGAGCGCATCCGATAGGCCAGGCGTGGTCGCATCGAGCGATTGGCGCCAATTGATCTCGGCATAGGCATTGGCGATGGTGGCAAGCACCTTGGGATTTTGCAGGACCGTCAAACCCTTATCGGCGAAGTCGTAGGTTGCCGCCGCAGACTTCCAGGCCGTGTTGGGCAGCACGTTGGCCAACGACTTCGGGTCGCTCGGGCTGGACAACAGGGCCTTCGTGGCCAGCGCCGTGAAGCCAATCTGGTCCGACAGGCCATTTACGGTCAGCAATACCTTCAGCACGGCCGGATTGGACAGCAGGGACTTTGCATCCTTGGCGCTAGCGACGGCCTTGTTGAATGCGGCAAGGTCGCGCTGGATGTCCGGCTGCTTCGCCTCCGCAGCGATCTTCTGAGTTTGGTTCTGCTCAGCTTGGTTCAGCGCTTGGATAGGATTAGTGGAGCCAGCACCGGTCGACGTGGAGCCACTATACAGTACGCTGAGGTCCAGGCTGGTGATCGTCCCGCTCATGGCTAGCGAGACAGCCCGGCCGTAACGTCCTCGTTCACCGCAATCAGGAAGCCGAAGTCGGGCGCGGATTTCCGCATCTCCCGCTGCAGCGCCTGGCCGACGGAGATGATCGATGCCCGCAGCGCAGTCGGCAACGCGTTGGACGGATCGTGCAGCAGAGCGCCGATCATCATCCACAGCCGGGTGTTGTCAGCCAGCGCCTTGGTCCGGTCCATCGAAGTGCCGTCCTGCGCCGCACGCAGCGCGCCGGTGACCCGGCGGAACACGTCCGCCTCCTGTTCCCGCAGGCTGCGGTGGGCGGAGGCGGCGCGGTAGGCGCGGGTGGCCTTTGTCTGCTGCATGGTTATTTCTCTTTACTGCAAAGCAGTGCGGGGCCGGGCCCCAATTTCGTTGGGAGCGTCCTCAACATCCCGGCCGAGCACGGTATCCTCATGCCGGATGATGCGCCGCGTCAGCTTTAGGGCGGCATAGCACTCGTCCGCCTCGACCAGGGACAGCACTCGATCCAGGATCTCACGCGCCAGCATGGAGGTGGTGGCGGCGCGGAAATCGGCGATGGTCGTCCGCACCTGCGTCATCCCGCGGACCCGTTCTTCGTCGGAGCCGATATAGGTGAGCTGCAGGGCAAAATAGATGCGCCGCGCCGGGCTATCGGCTTGATCCGGGGTCATGATCTGCTTGCCGAATAGGAACCGTGCGTGGGTCGTCAGCTCGATCCGGGTGCGGGTGCGGAAGCGGAGCGAGGCCCCGTTCACGATCATCGCCTCGCCGGCGTGCAGTTCAAGGATCAGGTTGGTCATGCGGGTTTCCCGGTTGGTTCGTTTACCTCGTCTGCGAGGAAGCGGTCCGGCGGCGCGCGTTTTGCCCGCCGCCGGACGAGTTACTTGAACAGGCTCAGCAAGCTTTGCGGAGCCTGGTTGGCGAGAGACAGCTCCTGGGTGCCCAGCTGCTGCTTGATCTGCAAAGACTGCAGCGTGGCCGATTCCTTCGACAAGTCGGTGTCGATCAAGGCGCCCAGACCGGCGTTCAAGCTGTCGATCTTGGCGCTGTTGAAACTGACTGTCGCATCGAGCGCGTTCGAGTCGCCGCCGGTCTGGTTCAGCTGGTCCGCCACGCCCTTTAGCGCCGTGGTGAACGCAGTCGAGCCAGTGGTCGCCGTCAGAGCCAGCGAGGCCGCCGTCTGGTCGGCGCCTGCTGCGGCGGCCGTCCACGTGTCCACTCCCGCCGTGCTACGGCTGAACGTCGCGCCGATCAGCCCCGCCAGTGTATTAGCCAGCCCGCTATTGTCAGCATTCTTGATCGTGCTGGTTGTCCCACTCTCGCTGTTGATCACAGTCTTGTCAGTGCCCGCAGTGCCCGAAGTCGTGCCGAGCAAGGACTGGCCGTTGTAGGTCGAGTTGTCGACATAGTTGGCGACCTGCGTGACCAGATTTTTGTAGGACGCGACATACTGGTCGCGCTGGTCCTGAGTATTGCTGCTGTTGCCGATTTGGACCAGCAGCGTCTTCGCAGTGTTCACACTGTCAGAGATGCTGGTAAGAGCGGTAACAGCCGTGCCGACCAGGCCCTTGGCATTGCCAAGCTGCTGGTTCACCGTGGTCAACGCACCCACGTCGGAGCGCACACGCTGCGCTACGGCATAGGCGGCGCCGTCGTCCGTCGCATCCGACACGCGCAGGCCGGTAGAGATACGCTTCTCCGACGCCTGGAGCTGCGTGGAGGTGGAGTTCAGCGACGCAAGCGCTACCTGTGCGCCGATGTTGGTGTTTACTGAGTTCAGCGACATAATAATTTGCTCCGGACGGTCCGCGTGCGATCAGATCGATGCGGCCCGCTTTAGTTCACAGCGCCGGATTTTGCCGACGTAGGAGCAGTTTCGCCGAAATTGGTTGAGGAAGTATGAACGCGCCAAAAGAAAATTCGCGGCGATCTCATGGAATCAATCTCAAGTAAGCCGATGCCGCGGCCGCGTTTTCCATGAGGTTCCAGCCGGGGAACATCCTGCCGGGCCTCCGCACGCCCGCAGGCGCGCCTATATCTCAGGCATGCATCCGACCGTCCGCGTCATCGACCTTGAAACCACCGGATCCCGCCCGCCCGACGACGGCGTGGTCGAAATCGGCTGGCAAGATGTGACCGACACCAGCGTCAACCGCTGGCAGATCACGCCCGAGCGCGGCGCGCTGTTCGTCGACCCGCAGCGTCCGATCCCGTCCCGCACAGCCGCCATCCACCACATCATCGACGCCGACGTGGCCGGCAGCTCGCCCTGGCACGTCGTGGCGCCCCCCATCCTGGCCGCGCCCGGCCTGGTGGCGCTGGCAGCGCACCGGGTCGAGTTCGAGCGGCGATGGTGCATCGATGCGATGACCGGCGGCTTGCCATGGATTTGCACCTATAAATGCGCATTGCGGCTGTGGCCGGACATGCCGTCGCACTCGAACCAGGCGCTGCGATACGAGCGGATGCCGGCTGGGCTTGACCGCGCGCTGGGCCTGCCGGCGCACCGGGCCGGGCCGGACGCCTATGTCACGGCGCACCATCTGCGCGATATGCTGAACGAGGCCGGCCTGGACCAGCTCATCGCGTGGTCGAGGGAGCCCGCGCTGCTGGTCCGCGTGCCCTTCGGCCCGTTCCGCGGCCGCCGTTGGGCCGACCTCGACGACACGGCGCTCGACGCCATCCTGGCGCGCGATAGCGACCGCGACATGCGCTTCACCGCCCGGCACGAGCGCGACCGCCGCAACGGCGCGGCCCCGGCCACAGCGCCCCAAGCCATGCTGCAGTTATAGGTGAGCAACAGGCTGTCGCGGCGCGCACTAGCCGGGCTATGCTCGCCGTGAACTTCGCGGGGGCGGACCATGTATCGGGCCATGGCTGGCGGCGAGCGGCACTGCTTCCCGAGCCTCGCGGCGCTGATGGCGCAGGCCACGCCGCTGCGCAGCGGCGATCAGTTGGCCGGGCTTGCCGCCGATAGCCAGGCGCGCCGGGTCGCGGCGCAATGGGCGCTGGCGGACCTGCCATTGAAGAAATTCCTGACCGAAGCCGTGGTGCCCTACGAGGCCGACGAGGTCACGCGGCTCATACTGGACACGCACGACATGACCGCTTTCCAGCCCGTCGCGCACCTAACGGTCGGCGGCTTTCGCGACTGGCTGCTGTCGGACGCCGCGACCACCGAGGCGCTGGCCGCGTTGGCGCCGGGCCTCACGCCGGAGATGGCCGCGGCCGCAAGCAAGCTCTGCCGCCTGCAGGACCTGATGGTGGTCGCGGCCCGGGTGCGCGTCGTGACCCGGTTCCGCAACACGATCGGGCTGCCCGGCCGCCTGTCGACCCGGCTGCAACCGAACCATCCCGCCGACGATCCGCGCGGCATCGCGGCCAGCATATTGGACGGCCTGCTGCTCGGTTCCGGCGACGCCTGCATCGGGGTCAATCCGGCCACCGACAGCCCCGACCGCACCCATACGCTGTTGTGTTTGCTGGACGAAATCAGGCAGACGCTCGCGATCCCGACGCAGACCTGCGTGCTGGCGCATGTGACGACGACGCTGGAGCTGATGCGCCGGGGCTCGCCGGTGGACCTGGTGTTCCAGTCGATCGCCGGCACCGAGGCCGCCAACGCCGGCTTCGGCATCTCGCTCGCTTTGCTGGACGAGGCGCACTCGGCGGTTGCGGCGCGGCACCCTGGCGTGAACGCCATGTATTTCGAGACCGGGCAGGGCAGCGCCTTGTCGGCCGGGGCGCATCATGGGGTGGACCAGCAGACGCTCGAGGCGCGGGCCTACGCCGTCGCCCGGCGCTACCGGCCGCTGCTGGTGAACACGGTCGTGGGCTTCATCGGCCCCGAATACCTGTTCGACGGCAAGCAGATCACCCGGGCCGGGCTGGAGGACCACTTCTGCGGCAAGCTGCTGGGCCTGCCGATGGGGGCGGACGTCTGCTACACGAACCACGCCGAGGCGGACCAGGACGACGCCGACGCCCTGCTGGCGCTGCTGGCGGCGGCGGGTGTCGCCTTCGTCATGGGCGTGCCCGGCGCCGACGACATCATGCTGGGCTACCAGAGCAC
>CAXTJW010000106.1:6877-10004 GCA_964244305.1 uncultured Acetobacteraceae bacterium | reverse complement strand
CCCCAAACGCCGCGTTGATCTTTCGTGCCGCGGCATCCACACTCCCGCCATAGCGCAGGGTGGCGAATGGCGCGGCACACGTATTTCTGCATCGATGCGCATACCTGCGGCAATCCGGTTCGGGTCGTGGCGGCGGGCGGGCCTATTCTGCCGCACGCCTCGATGGCGGACCGGCGCCAGATGTTCATGCGTGATCACGATTGGGTCCGCCGTGCGCTGATGTTCGAGCCGCGCGGCCACGACGTGATGTCCGGCAGCATCCTTTATCCGCCAAGCACGCCGGACTACGATCTGGCGGTGCTGTATATCGAGGTGAGCGGCTGCCTGCCGATGTGCGGCCACGGCACGATCGGCACGGTGACGGTGGCGCTGGAGGAGGGCCTGGTCACGCCGCAGATAGCGGGCCGCCTCGCGCTCGAGACCCCAGCGGGCCGGGTGGACGTCGAATACACCAGCGACGGGCCGTACGTGGACCAGGTGCGCCTGTTCAACGTGCCGTCCTATCAGCACGCGGCCGGCGTGCGGATCGAGGTTCCCGGCCTGGGCGAGCTTATGGTCGATGTGGCCTATGGCGGCAACTACTACGCCATCATCGAGCCGCAGGCGAACTGGCCGGGGCTCGACAGCATGGACGGCGGCGACATCCAGCGGCTGAGCCCCATGGTGCGCCGCGCTGCGCAGGCGGCGGTCGCGCCGGTGCATCCGGAGGACCCGCGCATCGCTGGGATCAGCCACATCATGTGGTGCGATCGGCCGCGCGATCCACGGACCGACGCCCGCAATGCGGTGTTCTACGGCGAGAAGGCGATCGACCGCTCGCCGTGCGGCACCGGGTCGTCGGCGCGGATGGCGCAACTGGTGGCGCAGGGGCGGCTGGGCATAGGGGACAGCTTCGTGCATGAGAGCATCATCGGCACGATGTTCGACTGCCGGGTCGAGGCGGCGGCGGTGGTCGGCGGCATGCCGGCAATCCGTCCGAGTGTTGCCGGCTGGGCGCGGATCATCGGGCACAACACGATCTACGTGGACGACCGGGACCCGCTGGCGCACGGGTTCCAAGTGCCGTAGCGGCATTCCTCCGTTACGCAGGAAGGTCGCCCGCGACCGGAGCGCGCCGTGGCCAGGCGAACCAGAGTAGCGCCGCAAGCTGCAAGGTCACCGGCAGCAGCAGCCCGGCCTGATATGCATGCGCCGGGTAATGGCCGGCGGCGCGGGGCCACAGCGCGATCACCTGGCCGATCGCGAGCTGGACCGCGAACGAGCCGCCGATATGCAGCGTGTTAAGAGCCCCGTTGGCGCGGCCGATGGCGGACGCCGGAAAATGGTCGGCGAGCACGCTGTAACTCAGCACGCTCATGCCGCCGAACAGCGCGAACAGGGACCAGGGCAGCGCGCTTGGCAGCGCGTTGAGCAGCACCGGGCGGGAAACGATCAACGCCTCCGCCGCGATCAGCACCAAGGCCGCCACCGCCGCCACGCTCGTCAGCCGCATGCGCGGGCGCAGCCGCTGCGTCAGCATGCCCCAACAGGGCGCGGCGACAATGAGCGCTGCCGCCATGCAGGCGAGGCCGCTCGCGACTTCTGGGCGAGACAGCCCCTCGACGTCGGCGAGCCATGGTCCCGCCCAAAGCCCCTGCACAGCCAGGACCGTGCCGAAGCAGGACGCCGAGAGCGGGGCAAAGCGGCGGAACACGGGATCACGGGCGATGTCGCGCAGCGTCAGTTCCTGTAAGCCCGGCGCCTGCGGCTCCACGAGGGCCGGCGCGGAGGAAAGCCTCGGCACGGTGCCGCGAACGGCGAACGCGACGGCGAAGGCCGCGGCGGCGAGGACGGCCGACAGCCCGCGCCAGTCCACCGCGCGCAACAGAAACTCGGCTGGCCAGGTCGCGGCGAGCGCGCCGAGACCGCCGCACATGATGAACGCGCCGTTGACCATCGCCAGGCGTTCGCGCGGGAACCATTGGTTCGAGGCCTTCAACCCAGCCATTAGGCCGCCTGCCGTCCCGAGGCCGATCAGCACTCGGCCCAGGAGCAGGCCCATGAAGCCACGGCTGAGCGCGCAGAGCGCCGCTCCGGCGGCGGCGCATAGCAGCAGGATGCACTGCACGTCGCGCGGTCCATGCCGGTCGAGCAAAACGCCGACCGGCAGTTGCGCAGCCGCGAAGGCGAGGAAGTAGACCGACGTGAGCAGGCCGAGCGCGTCCGCGCCGATCCCAAGGTCATGCATGATGTCGCCCGCGACGACGCCATTCACGTTGCGGAACAAGTATGACAGGAAATACCCGGCGGCGAGCGGCAACAAAGCCGCAGCGTGTCGCGACCTATGGCCGTCGCGAGGTATGCGCCGGCGAGCGACGCCTGCCTTGAGCCAGCCCGCCACGATGGGGCCACGCTGCGCGCGCGCCTCCTCGACCACCGTTCCGGGATCGGGGATGCACAGCCGGGTCGGGACGCGGTCTTTGGCCATGTTCGCCTCTGCTGAGGTTGTTGGGCTGCCTGCGGCCCATCCTCGACATAAGCGGCGGTTCAGGCTGTGACGCTGGTCACGTCATGGCGCTGCCCGGCAAGCTGCTAGGCCCCGCTATGGCGCCAGCCAATGCTGCTCCAGCACGCCGTCGCGCCAAACGAACTGTGCCCGGCGCTGACCCTCATGCGCCAAATGCAGCCACTCCATCCGATCAAGCCTGATCCGCAGCACCGCGAACTGCGCAAACGCCGCAGCGTCGTCCACCTGGGGGATAGCGGCCGGGTCCTCGACCGCGGTCGCCGGCACGGTTTTCGAACGGTAAGCTGCCCGCGATCCCTCGTGCAGCCGTGCCCACTCCGTCCGCGCCAAGTCGTCGTTCACCGAGATCGCGGCGGTTCCGTCGACACGGATTTGCACCTGGGCGTCATCGTCCCACACGTGCAGCGCCGCGTCCGGATTGGCCCGCAACGCTGCGATCTTTGCCGCCCGGACATCGCTGTGGACGGTCAGTACCCGCGCGGCCGGGTCGAAGCCGCGCAGCACTACCGTGCGCACCTGCGGGCGTCCGTCCGGTCCGACGGTGGCCAGCGCCGGGCTGCGAAAGGCGGAGCCGCGGTCGGCGACGCCGTGCGACCAGCAGCGGAACGCGTCCGCCCGAAT
>CAXTJW010000106.1:0-6777 GCA_964244305.1 uncultured Acetobacteraceae bacterium | reverse complement strand
CAGCGGGGTCGGACTTTCCATGTAAGCCTCGGCGTCATACAAATGCAGGTCGCCTCGGTTCTCCACGTTCCAGCGGCTGGTCACGATCAAGCCGGGCCGGTTCGCGACCCAACGATACTTGGCGAGTCCCGCACCCCACAATGCCACGAAGCCGTCGCACGCCTGCGACCAAGCCAGGCTTACCGCCAACGGCTCGCCTAGTGTGTCCAGCAAGGTGACGGGCTGGCCGGCGAACCGCTGCCGCATCGCCTGCACTACGCCGCGCTCCACCTCGAGCGGCGACTGGCTGGCGATGCCTTCATTGTGGCTGCCGAAGGTTTCGTCGCTGCGGGTGTCGCCGCGGGCATTGTGGCCGTCGAACACGACCGTGCAGCCGGGATGCAGCCGCATCGCCTCCTCGATCACCAGGGCGCACAGGGCTTCGAGGTCGGTTACGGTGCGGTTCTCGACGCGCAGCCCAATCAGGACCACGCGGCCGGCTGATTGAATGGCGGGTACCCGGAGGGCGGCCTGGGCCACGACCCGGCGCCGCAACCCAGCGCTGACATGCTCCCGCACGGCGCGGAACAGGATGATCCGGTTTTCATAGGCATGGCGGATCAGTTGGGGCTGGTCGGGAAAGCCGCGAACGACGCAGCCAGCGATTTCCGGGAACAATGCGTCGATCGGGCCATAGAACTCGGTCCCGTGCCCCGGCCGTCCGGCGACCAGCCATTGCGGCAGGCGGTCCCGCGGCAACTCGGCGACCAGCGCGTCGATGGCGGTCAGCTCGTTCCAGAGCTGGTGGCCCAGATGCGCGCTCGTGCCGGGGCGGAGAAAGGTGCCGAAGCGGCGTGGCGTCGCGGGCTGGGCTTGGCCGGCAAGCAGGCTTTCGCCGTAATATGCCAAATGAAGCAGCATGTAGCGGCCAAGGCTGCCGTAGTGCCGGCGCAGCGTGGCCGTCTGGTCGCCGCCGAGGCTGGCGACCATGTCTCGCCCCGGCGCAAACAGGCCAACGACGCGGGACAAGTGCTCGGTGGCGAGGACGAAGACGTCGAGGCCGCTCGCCCGGTCGAAAAAACGGAACAGGCTGTTGAAGTCGTCGAGCGTGAGGGCGCCGGTGCAGGGCATGTCCGCCCCGTCCACCGGCGACGGCCAAACGAGCTCGCCCTCGCGCATCGCCGCGACGAAGCGGTCCTGCAGGTTCACCGAGAGGGTTCGGCGCAGGGCGGCCGGGTCCGCCCATGACGGCAGCGCGGCGCCGGGTGCGTCGATGTTGCAAAGGACTGGGTCCGGCAGCAGCTCGGGCTGCAGTGCCAGGGCTATGGTGTGCCTGAGTCCTGGGCCGAGCCGCAGGAAGCTATGCATCGCGGCCGTCTGCACGGCATCGAAGCGCAGCGGAAACGTGGGCAGCAGCGCGTCCCGCAACGTTGTCATGGCGGGGCGGAATGCCGTGCACAGCGCCTGATGCGTGACGGCCGGCCAGACGCCTATATCACTGGAGTGCTGTCCGGCGCCGTCGAAGAACCACTCCGCCCGCCGGCCGTCGTCGTGCAGCAGCTCGTGGATCGCGAATCCGTCGGCGACCACGGCGTGCAGGGCGATCCAGCCGGGTCCCAACGGCGGCGCTGGCGGCAGCTCCGGGCTGTTTGCCGGAACGATACGGAAACCCGGCATGATTTGGTGCCCGGCCGCGCTCCTGTTTACATGCATCGTGTCATTTCCGAATCTTTTACCATAGCGTAATGCCAGCCTTCGCGGTATGAGCGCAAATGGCGGTGCAATACGCCACGGTTCATTATACAGTACGGAGATGCGCTTGGCGTTGTCTATCGCTGTCATTGGAGCGGGTTGGTACGGGTGCCATATCGCGCTCTCGTTGCGTGGACTCGGCTTGAACGTCACAGTATTCGATCAAAACGATCGCGCGATGCATGAGGCATCGGGCAACAATCAGTTCCGGCTGCATCTCGGTTTCCATTATCCGCGCCACCACGGCACCCGTGCGCAGTCGCGCGACGGCTTCATGCGGTTCGTCGAGCGCTATCCGCAGCTCAGCCGCGAGGTCAATGAGAACATCTACGCCGTTCCACGCGAGGAGAGCCTGATCGACTTCGCGACCTATCGCCTGATCATGACCTCCTCCGGGATCGATTTTCGCGAGGTGCGGGAGACGTCGGTATTCCTGCAGGGCGTGGACGGATTACTGCTGACCGGCGAGCGCGTCCTGCTGATCGAGCGGGCCCGGCGATACTTCACGGAGCGGTTGGGCGACAGCCTGCAGCTCGGCACGCGCATCGACGCCGTGGAGGAGCGCACCGACGGCGCATACATCGGCGGCACGCGCTACGACGTGGTCGTGGATGCGACATGGGGCCACCGGGCCGGGCTGCCGATGCGGTTCTTCTACGAGCCGACGATCCTGCTGTACTACGAAATCGACGGCCCCTTCCCTGCCGTCACGCTGGTGGACGGTCCGCTATGCTCGATCTACCCGACCGAGGATCCCGGGCTCTATACGCTGTCGAGCGTGCCGCACACGCCGCTTGGCCGGCTCGACAGCGCGGACGCGGCGCGGAGCGTGCGCGACAGCGTTTCGGCCGCGACCGTCGCCGAGAAGGTGCAGGCGATGGAGGGCCAGATCTCCCGCTATGTGCCGGAGTTCCGCGAGCGGTTCCGCTTCGTCGGGCCGCAGCTGGCGATCAAGTCGAAACCGGTCGGCAAGTTCGACGACCGGAGCTGCTACGTGTTCCGCCGCGGGCGGGTGTTCTCCGTCATGTCCGGCAAGATCGACACGATATTCTTCGCGACCGAACGCATCCTGGCGGCGATCGAGGCGGGCCAATTCGACGCCAGCGCCCAGGTGGACAGCTCGCTGCGGCGCAACATCGCGCAGATCCGGGCATGATGGACGGGCAGGATAACGGCCAGGGTAATGGGTGGAACGACGCCCTGATCGGCAACACGGGATTCGTCGGCCAGGTGCTGTCGGCGCAGCGCGGGTTTGGCGCCGCGTTTCACTCGAGCGATATCGAGCAGATCGAGGGCCGGCATTTCAACCGCATCGTCTGCGCGGGCGTCGGCGCGGTGAAGTGGTGGGCGAACGCCAATCCGGAGGCGGACCAGCATGGGATCGATCGTCTGACCCGGCACCTGGACCATGTGAGCACGGACCGCTTCGTGCTGATTTCGACCGTCGACGTATATGGAACCCCGATCGGCGTGGACGAGGACGACGCGCCGTCCGAGGCCGGGCTGCACCCCTACGGCCTGCACCGCGCGCGGCTGGAGCAATGGGTGCGGCGGCGATTCCCGGCGGCGCAGGTGATCCGCCTGCCGGCGCTGTTCGGGCCCGGCCTGAAGAAGAACGCGCTGTTCGACCTGCTGCACGGCAACCGACTGGACCATGTCGACCCGGCCTCGCGCTTCCAATGGTATCCTCTGGGCCGCCTCGCCGACGACATCGACCGGATGCAGGCGCTGGGCTTGCCGCTGGTCAACATGGCCACGGAGCCGCTGGAGATGGCGGACATCCAGCGCCGATTCTTCCCGGACAGCGTGCTCGGCGGGCAGTCGCGGCCGGTCGCCTACGACGTCCGCACCCGGCACGGCGCGGCCTTCGGCGGCGGTCCGCACTATGCGCTCGACGCGGCCGCGGTGCTGGACGCCATGGGCCGCTTCTTGGGGGCCGGCACGGCATGAGGCAGGCCAACTTACTCAACCCAGCCGTATCGAACCTGGCCTGGGCGCCGGAGCAGACGACGGACGCGCTGGCTTTGCTGGCGCGGCTCGGCGTGACGGGCATCGAGGTTGCGCCGACCCGGATTGCCGCCTGGGAACGGCTGGATGCGGCCGCGGTGGCGGGATACCGGCGGCGGGTGGAGGACGCGGGGCTGCGCGTATGCTCGCTGCAGGCGATCCTGTTCGGCCGGCCGGAGGTGCAGTTGCTGGCGGACGAGGCGGCATTCCTGGCGATGGCGGAGCATATGCGCCGCGTTGCCGAAGTTTCGCACGGGCTGGGCGCCGGGGTTGCGGTGTTGGGCGCGCCGCGCAATCGCATCCGTGGCGGTCTGACGATGGCGGCGGCGGAGGTCCTGGCGGCGGAGCGGCTGCGCGTGCTCGGCGACATCGCCGGGGCGGCCGGGCTTACGATTGGGCTGGAGCCGGTGCCGGCGCAGTATGGCGCTGATTTCATGCTGCTGGCGGCGGACGTGCGCCGGGTCGTGGGCCTATGCGGGCATCCGGCGGTCCGCACGCATCTCGACTGCGCCTGCGTCATGCTGGGCGGCGGCGACATCGGGACGGAAATCGCGGCGACCGGCGCGGGGCTCGTGCATTACCATATCGCGGAGCCCGAGCTTGGGGGGTTCGACACGCCTGTCTGCGCGCATGCCGAGGCGGCGGCTGCGCTGGCCGCCATCGGCTATGCCGGGTGGGCGGTGATCGAGATGCGGGAGCAGCCTAGCGGCCTCGTGGCGGTCGAGCGGGCGGTCCGCTTCGCGCAGGGCATATATGGCCGGACTGGAAGTGCCGTGGCGGAACTCGCCGAGATGAGGGAATAGAGGCATTGCCGAACGATGACGCCGGACAGATTATTCTTGAGCCAGATCAGAACGTGCAGCGCAGCGCGCGCCGGCGCAATGCAGCGCGGGAGCTGCATGCGGACGAAACGCAAATCCCAGCTGCCGAACGGCTGATTGCCGACAGCGATTTGTTTGACGAGGCATTCTACTCGCGCGCGTCGGGCGTCACCGGCAGCCGGGCCGAGCTGGTTGCCCACTACGTGGCAACGGGCGAAGCCGCTTTGCTGTCCCCCTCCACAGAGTTCGACGTGCCGTTCTATCGGGATACCAACCCGGACGTGGCGCAGAGCGGCCTCGGTCCGTTGCTGCACTACTTGCAGCATGGCCGGATGGAGTGCCGCTATCCGAACGGGCGGCTGCTCCGGCGGGATGCGGAGCGGCTGGAGGCGAGTGGCCTGTTCGACGCGCAGGTGAACGCCTGGGAACGCGGGCTGCCGGCGCTGCGCGGCCTTTCCGACGCCGAGGACTATCTGGCTGCGCGCAATGACCGGGCGCCGATCGGCGACATGTTCGATAGCGAGTTCTACACGCGCGTTTACGACGACATTTCGGGCACCGGGGCGGCCATGCTCGTCATGCCGGTGCTGCATTACCTCGACGTCGGGCGCGCGCAGAACCGCATGCGCAACGAGCGGCAACTGTCCGAGCAAATGGAGGCTGGACGGCCCCGCTTCAACGAGCGCTACTATCTGGGCGAATTCCGCAGCCGCTTCCCCGACGCGCCGCTCCCGGCCGAGCCGCTGCGGCACTATATCCTGAGCGGCAGCCGCTTGGGCCTCGACCCGGCGCCGGACTTCTCGGCCGAATACTACGTGCGGAAGCATCCGGACCTGCAATTCGCCGGCTTGGTGCCGTTCAATCATTTCGCCACCCACGGGCACGCGGAGGGGCGGGTGGGCCGGCCCGATTTCTCGTCCATGATCGTCCGGGGAGCGGCGGCGTTTGACAACGCCAAACCCACGATCCTGGTGGCGGCCCATGAGGCGTCCCGCACCGGGGCGCCGCTGGTCGGCCTGAACGTGGGCGCGCGCCTGGCGGGAACGCATAACGTTATCTCCTATCTGGGCCTGTCCGGCCCGCTCTCGCCGGAGTTTGCGGCGCATAGCTGCTTGGTGGCGACGGGACCTCTGGCTGCGCTCGAAGCGGAGTTCCTGCTGCGGCAGCTCAAGGCGACCCACCGGCTCGCGGCGGTGCTGCTGAACTCGGTCGAGACGGACGCATTCGCACCGGCGGCGCTGCAGGCGGACCTGCCCTCCGTGGCGCTGATCCACGAATTTGCGGAATACACTTTGCCGGCTGGCCGCATGTCGGCCGTCGTCGAGCTGGTCGACCGGGTCGTCACGCCGGCGTCGCTGATCGAGCACAGCCTGCAAGCCGAGTTGCTGGCCACCCGGTCCAGCGTCGCCAACAACATCATGGTGCGTCCGCAGGGCTATCTGCCGAAGCTTCCGGCCGTGGGAACGGCGCGGGATTTGGCGCGGGGCGATATCCTGTCCTTGATCGGCGCGAAGGCCGGGACGCCGGTGAAGATCGTGCTCGGCGCCGGCCGGGTGCAGATGCGCAAAGGGGTGGACCTGTTTGTCCAGACCGCTGCGGTGCTGCGGCGGCTGCGGGGCGACGACGTCCGGTTCATCTGGGTCGGCGAGGGCTATCATCCGGAGACGGACCTGCAATATTCCACCTGGGTGGCGGACATGGTGCGCCGGCTAGAGCTGGAGCAGCACGTGTTCTTCCTGCCGGCGCAGGACAGCCTCGATACGCTGTTCGCCCTCGCCGACGTGTTCTTCCTGCCGTCGCGGCTCGACCCGTTCCCGAACGTGGCGCTGGACGCATTCAGGGCCGGGCGCGCGGTGGTGTGCTTCGACCGCGCGACCGGCATCGCCGAGGCGTTGCGCGACCGGCCCGGCCAGAAGGCGGCGGTCGGCGCTGCGGTCGCCTATTGCGACGTGACGCAGGCGGCTGAGGCGCTGGATCGCCTGCTCAAGCCCGCGGAAGCGAAGCGCGCGCTGGGGAACGCCGTGCTTGCCAAGGCCGCGTTCGACTTCGACGACTACATGACGGTGATCGCCGGGCAGCTCGATGCCGCCGTCGTATCGCGGAGCGAGGCGGTCCGGGCCACCGAGGTCATCTTCGCTTCCGGCCTGTTCGACGCTTCGTTTCACGATCATCTGCCGGAATGCCTGGCGCAGCTGCGGCTTCGCACCGCGATACGGGC
>CAXTJW010000105.1:0-10187 GCA_964244305.1 uncultured Acetobacteraceae bacterium | reverse complement strand
TGGCAGCCTGACGTTGTGGATCGAGGACAGCGCACTGGAGCGCTGGCAGAGCGGGCAAGCCCGTTATACGGATGCAGCCATCCAAACGAGCCTCATGGTGCGCACGGCGTTCAAGCTGCCGTTGCGGCAGACCGAAGGTCTCGTGGCGTCGATCCTCACGCTGATGAACCTGATGATCTCGACGCCTGACCACACCATGGTCAGCCGTCGGGCAGCAACGTTGCCGGTCACCCAACCGGTCTTGGTGCCTTACGAGACCATCAGGATGTCTGGGGTGCTCATGCCGCGGCAGCTTGAGCAGCGCCGCTTCCATTGTCGTTGGCGAGCCCCGGATACCAGCGCTCGAACAGCGGCCGGAGCGTGCCGCGCTCGGTCCATTGCATCTTCTGACGCTTGGCGAGGCGCTTGCTGATGACAGCGTTCACCGTGCTCTCCGCCAGGCATGACGAGATGCGCTCGCCCGAACGGAACCGCTCGCCGTAGTCGATCAGGCTGCCGGCGTTGCTGGCGATGGTGACGGTGAACTCGTGCGCAGCGCGTGCGAACTTGCCCAGGTTCGGGTAGTCCATTGCCAGCCCGTCCACGTCGTCCTCGAGAGACGCGATCTCTTCGCCGGCCCGATACTGGTTGCCGTGCCAGAGCAGCCACTTGATGCTGTCAAGCGCAGCGAGCAGGCGGGCGCCTTCTGCTTTGTCGTCGTGTGCGACACCACGGGCATACTGACTGAGCACGGTCAGGCGCATGGTAATGTGGAACCAGTCGAGCACGTGTTCGGCTTCCGGGGTGACCAGCTCCGCCAACGAGCGCACCTCCTCGCCGCCGTCGGTCAGGAAGGTCACGTCCTGGTTGGCCCAGTCACCTCATAGGTGCAAAAACGGCCAGCCTCATCTTGTTGCGCAAACCTTCGTTTAAACGACCGAAACTGCCCTCTAATTAAAACAAGAGCTTGCGTGTTGCATTATGCTGTTGCCCTTGAAGCCTTTATTGCAACAGAGTTCTGCGACATGTTTGTCACTCGTTCTGCGAGTTGGCCGTTTTTGGGCCTTTGAGGTGACTGAGCCTTCAAGTCGGTCGGGCCCTCCATCGAGGACCTGGCAGCGGCTGTGCTTTGCTACCAGCGGGCCGGCGCTGCGCCGGGTGCCAATTGATTCCTTAGACCCCACGGAGAAACCGATGACGCAGGCCTACCCCGGCGCAACCCATGCGCGCCCGAGCATGACCAAGATCGCCAGTGCCAGCGTGATCGGCACCACCGTGGAGTGGTACGACCTGTTCGTCTTCGCCACCGCCTCGGCCCTGGTGTTCAACAAGGTGTTCTTCCCAAGCTTCGACCCGTTGGTCGGCACGCTGCTGGCATTCGGCACCTTCGCATCCGCCTACCTGGCGCGGATCGTCGGTGCCGCCGTATTCGGCCATTTCGGCGATAAGCTGGGCCGCAAGTCCATGCTGCTGGTGTCACTGCTGACAATGGGCGTCGCCACCTTCTGCATCGGGCTGCTGCCGAATTACAGCGTCATCGGTGTTTGGGCGCCGGTGCTGCTGCTGCTGCTTCGGGTGGTACAGGGATTGGCGCTCGGCGGCGAATGGGGCGGCGCGGTCCTGATGGCCGTGGAGCATGCCCCGGCCAACCAGCGCGGCCTGTATGGATCATGGGTGCAAATCGGCGTGCCGGCCGGCACGCTGGTCGCCAACCTGGTGTTTCTGACCGCTATCTTCGCCTTGTCACCCGAGGATCTGCTGAGCTGGGGTTGGCGCATCCCGTTCCTCGCAAGCGTCGTGCTGGTCGCGGTCGGGCTCTACATTCGGCTGAACACGTCGGAGACGCCGTCTTTCGAAAAGGCGCAGGCCAATGCGGAGACAGTGAAGGTACCGCTGCTGGATGTACTGACGAAGTCCTGGAAGCAGGTGATCTTGGGCGGCGTCGCCTGCATGTCGACTGGATCGTCATTCAACCTGATCGTGGCGTTCGGGCTCAGCTACGGCACGCAGACGCTCGGCTTCACACGAAACGAGATGCTCAGCATGGTGCTGATTTCCTGCGCCGCGTGCATCGTGCTGCTGCCGCTGTTTGGACGGCTGTCGGATGTTGTAGGGCGCAAGCCGGTCATCATCGGTGGAATCATTGCTGAGGCGTTAGTTGCGTTCCCGATGTTCTGGCTGATGGACACGAAGTTTTTTCCAGTCGCGTTGTGCGGCTACCTGCTGATGATGGCGGCGTTCGCGGCCAATTACGGCCCGATGGCAACGTTCCTGGCGGAATTGTTCGGCACCAAGGTACGCTATTCCGGCCTTTCCATCGCCTACATGTTGTCAGGCCTGCTCGGCAGCGCCACCACGCCGGTGGTCACCACCTACTTGCTGGCGACCACCGGCAAGGGCTCGTCGGTCGCCTACTTCATGATCGCCACCGCCTTGCTGTCCCTCATCGCCCTGTTGCTGCTGGTGGAGACGATGCGCAGCGATCTTTCGGCCCCTGCCGAGGTGCAGACCGCAGGCGCGGTAGTTCGGTGAGCACGCCTGCTCCGCCGGTCGGGCTGCTGGACCGCCTGATGGATGTCAGCTTCCCGACGCTTGGCCAATTCCTGGAGCAAGGCTTCGCCGGTTTCCACGTCCGGGCCCCTATGCCTGGTCGGACCTTGGAGGCCAGGTGTTCGACGCACGGCAGTTCCCGAAGTCGTCCGGCTATCCCGAGGATGCCGCGACCGGCATCGCCGCGGCGGCGCTGGCCTTTGGACTGCTGGACAACGGCCTGGTCGAGGCTACGGAGCGGCCGATCCGGGTGCGGCAAGGCCGGGCAATGGGCCGACCGTCCGAGATCACTGTGCGGTTCCGCGGTGGCGGTGCCGCTGCAGTGCAGGGCTGCTGGTTGGATGGCAGCGCGCACTTGGAGACGCATGCCAAGGCGGCCCTGGCAGGATGACGGTGGCGGAGCGCCTGGCCGAGTTGGGGCTATAACTGCCGGACCCGCCGCAGCCACGGGGCGAGTATGTTGCTGTCGTCATTCACGACGGCACGGCGCACGTCAGCGGGCAAGTGTCGTGGTGGAACAGCATGGTGATTGCCGGGCCGGTCACGGCCGACACGCTGCTGACGCTTCCTGGCCAGGCTTGCACGTTGCAGGCACTGAGCGCGCTTGGCGGCGCCATCGGCGGCCTCGACAACGTGAGCCGCATCCTGTTCGTGCGGGGGTTCGTTCATGCCCAGGCCGGCTTCCAGGACCACTCCGGTGTGCTGGACGAGTTGTCCTGCCTGATGGTGGCCATCTTCGGCAACCGCGGCCGTCATGCCCGGTCGGCTGTTGGCGTCGCAGGACTGCCGGGAGGCGTGATGCTTGAGATTGAGGTCACAGCTGTCGTCGCCGTGAGCTGACCGCTGGATTGCGCCCCTGTGGGTGGACAGAACGGGCAATTTGAATTGACCCTCTCTCCTGGGCTTCTGGAGAATGGAAGCCATGACGAATCACCGATCTCACAGCGCCGCGTTCAAGCGGCAGGTTGCTGAGGAGTTCATTGCGGGTGAGACGCTGCACGCGCTGTCCAAGCAGCACGACATCTCGCGGCAGCTGATCCGGATCTGGGTCGGCAAGTTCGAGGCTGGCGCCCTGGATGACGACGTGCAGGCGGCCGACCTGATGCAAGAATACGAAGCCAAGATCGCGGCCCTTGAGCGTCTGGTCGGCCGTCAGGCGCTGGAGCTCGAGCTGCTAAAAGGGGCTTTGAAGCATGCACCCCGGCCGAAAAGCGCGAGCACCTCCGTCGTCACCGGCCCCGCGGCGTCTCCGTCAGCAGGGGGTGCGAGCTGATGGGGCTCACGCGGTCCACCTTCTATGACGGGTCGCCAGCCACGCTACCCGACGATGGCATCCTCGCCCGGATCGGCACGATCTGCGACGAGTTCGAGTGCTACGGTTATCGGCGGGTCGGAGCAGCACTGCGCCACCAGGGCGTGGTGGTGAACGGCAAGAAGCTCCGGCGGCTGATGCGGGAGCACGATCTGCAGCCAAAACAGCGACGGCGCTACGTCGTGACGACGGACAGCGACCATGCCGGTCTGATCTATCCCGACTTGGCCAAGGGTGTCGTTCCCGATCGCTCGAACCAGATCTGGGTCGCGGACCTGACGTACGTCGCTATTCCGGGCGGGTTCGTCTACTTGGCCGCCGTCCTGGATGCCTGGTCACGCAAGCCAGACGCGGAGTGTCCGTCTGAGGTGGTCGGCTATGCGATCAGCCGATCCATGGATGCCCGCATCGCTGTCGCAGCGTTGAAAGCCGCTATCAGGAACCGACAGCCTCCAAAAGGCTGCATCCACCACTCCGACAGGGGATCGCAATACGCGTCGGAGGTGTATCGCACGCTGCTGGCGGCCCATAAGCCTGACGGGATCGATGAGCCGACGTGGCAACCCGTATGACAACGCCAAGGCGGAATGCTTCATGAAGAGGCTAAAGGTTGAGGCCGTCTACCTGGCGGCCTACGAGACATTCGAGGATGTCACTGCCGACCCTCCGCGTTTCATCGACGAGGTCTACAACTCACGGCGGCTGCACTCGGTCCTGGGCTATCTCAGCCCGGTGCAGTTCGAGGATCAACACGCCCGGCAGACGGTCAAAACGGCAGCTTGATTCTGTCCACCACCAAGGGCGCACTCCACCGGGCGCTCCGGCCGAAACCTACAACGTCGCCGGCGGCTACCTGCGGCAGATCCTAGGCTTCATCGGCATCACCGACGTGACGGTGGTATTGGCCGGGCAGACGGCTGCGGTCGACCAGGGTCAGAAAACCATGGACGAGTATGCCGGCCAGTCCGACAGGGAACTGTCTGCCGTAACGGCCTAAGCAAGTCTTCAGGGATCGGGCGCATGGACGGAAATGCCGCGGATTTGTGCGGGTCAAGCCTGAATGAGATCAGGCAACGGCCTCGCACGGCATGGGACCGGTCAGGCGCCCGATGCTGCGCCGCTTGAGCGGCATTGATCGGAAGTCCATTCAATCATTTGGCAGGTTCGGGCTCACGGATGTGGACGCGGCCGTGTTGAAGCGAAGTCACCCGGCGGACGATCCGCAAGGCCGGCAAGCGGTGAGTGATCAGCAGCGTCGTTCTGCCATGCATCATCCTGGCAAGGGCGTCGAGCACGGCGCTCTCGGACGCTGCATCGAGGCCTTCGGTCGGCTCGTCGAGGAGAAGGACAGGTGCGTCCTTGAGGAGCGCGCGCAATCGACAGACGACGGGCCTGGCCACCCGAAAACCTGGCACCGTTCTCGCCGGCAAGCATGTCCAGACCGTCGGGCAGGCCTGCCATGTCGTCTTCGAGATGAGCGGCCCGGAGCGCATCCATCAGCTCGGCGTCGGTCGCATCGGGACGGGCCAGCTTGAGATTGTCGCGCACGCTCATGTTGAACAAATGGGTCTGCTGCGAGACGACGCCGATCGGCTTTGGTGCACAATTCGGATTGTGAGCGTGGAGTCCCAGCCGAGGGATTTTCAGCGGACACGTTGGGACGCGGGCATGCCGAGCCTGGTCATCCGGTTGAGCACCGAGCAGGCGACCTTGGCCTCGATTTTCTGGGCAGGCAGAGACCGGGCGCGAAGGCCGCTGCCGATGATGGCTTTGTAGCGAGACATGGCCGTTTCCGCGTGTGATCTCTGGCCATAGCCGATCGCCTTCTGCCACCTTATGCGTCCTTTGGCTTGGATCATGTGGATGTGCTGGTCGCACTGGCTGGGTGTCGTGCTGGCGTCCGAGCTCGGCACCGCGGTTGAGCGTGGCGGGATGACCACCGCCACAGGCGGGTCGGGCTGGTGCTCAGCCACGGCGCGGTAGGTGGGCTCGCCATCATAGGCACCGTCCGCGGTCACCGAGGCAATCGAGCCAGGGATCTGCTCGAGCAGCGGGCCGACCTGGGATGCGTCGCCCTCCACGTTGCTCGTCAGCTCGGAGGCGAGGATCTCGCCGCTGCTGGGATCGACCGCGAGATGGAGCGTCCGCCAGGTCCGTGTGCCGCGTTCCCCGTGCTTCGCGACCAGCCACTCGCCCGCACCAAAGCCCCTTCAGGCCCGTCGCGTCGATCACCACGTGCACCGGCCTGCTTGCCTGGGCTTGCGCCAGCGACGCGGCGAGCGCCAGACCGGGACTGCGCCGCGAGAACGTGGTGTGGTCGGGCACGCCGAGGCCAAGGCCCAGCAGGGTCACGAGTGAGCGCAGCAGGCCTTCGGTCTGGCGCCATGGACGGCCAAAGGCCACGCGCAGCAGGTGGCCGGTCTCGATCGCCACGTCCGAGTAGTCGCGTGGACGACCAGGCCGGTGTGGGGCGGATGCCAGGCCGCGAGCGCCTCGGGCGTCACCCAGACCGTCAAGCTCCCACGTTGCTGCAGCGCTCTATCGTACTCCGGCCAGTTGGTGACCTTGTGGCGCGCCAGGGGATCTTACGGCGGCGCGCCTCATTGGCCTTGTAGGGCATCAATCATCCGGAGAACGAAGGAGCGGCCCTATACGCCCGCCCCTCGCCAAGCCAAAGCCTGCAAGCTTCGAATTACGCACCAACGCCATGAGATGGTCGACCGTCTTCGGAGTACTGCGAGCGGGGTTGTCGCGGCACGCACCCATACGGAGCTTAACGCTGCGGGCGTTGAGCTTGCTGCTGCAGTGAAGGATGTCGGTGTCGAGCGCTGGCCGCGCTTCCTCGGCGATGCCGAGAGACGAGCCATGGCGGCCGTCTCCGACAGGGCACTTCCAGGTGTTATCAAGGCAAGCGCGACCGGTGCGGACACGATCGTTGGCGGCATCGTCCTAGGAGGGACTATCCTTTATGGTCTGATCAATCGCGAGCGGGCGTCAAAACCGACTGGACCAAGACCGGCGACCTCGCCACCATCCCGCTTGCACCGGTGATCGTCGAAGCTGCCGTCCCGTTGCCCCCACCGAAAGAAGGTGAGACACCGATCGATGTTCTCAAGCCAGGCGGTCAGCACATAGGCGAGCCAGGCGACAACTCGGGCATTCGCCTACTTCCGGTTGGTGACGAGGGGGCTCAAGAGTTGTTCGACCGCCTAGCCAAAGGTAGCGAAAACATCACACGTCCTGGTCACATCGGTAAGGTCGTCAAAACACCTAATGGAGTCGTCATTGGATACCGACCAAGGTCGAAGAGCGGTCCTCCAACAATAGATGTCAAAAGAATACTTGGTCTGCGAGAGTTAAAATTCCTAAGAGACCGCTTAGAATGAGTATGCTCACGCAAGATCAAATCAAAACTCTAGTCAAAGAGTTCCACACTGAAAATTCCGAGAACATTGTCGGGCTTTTTTCTATTGTCCAAGAGGTTAGAGGGTTATGTACTGACGACGACGTTGTGCGAGAAGAAACCCTAGTTGTCGTGAAAGCCCTGCTCGCCGATGGTATGGTCGCAGGCGATCCGCCATACTACCCTGATGGCTATAAGCCGTGGCCAGACCAGGATCCATTAAAGGTTATAGGCCGTATCCGCTCGGAATGGCTGCAACTCGGTCATACTCCGGACATTCCGGACATTGTGTGGTTCGGCCCATCAAAGCAGTCCGAGCGTGTGCTGCGTTAGCTCGCGCAAACCGGAAATTTAGGACACCGTCGTGTCCTGACCCCGATATGGGCACCAAGCTCGACCTCAACTGATCCGAAGTGGCGGCTCATGACAAAAGTGTTGGGTCGAGGCCAGCTTGGCCTGACCCTTGGAGTTTTGCAGGAAATGAACCAGTCCATGAATCCAGGGCAGGTCCTCATAGACGCCGACCGGCGATCCCGTGAGCACATAGGCTTCATAGGCCGTCAAGCTGGCTGGCAGCGCGACCGCTGCCACATTATAGATAGCCATGTTCCGGGCTGGGCCGAGCAGCTTCTGCATCATGACGCCGTAGCTGCCATACTCCGCCCGCAACGCCGCGGGCGGATCACCGCATTGCAGGATGCCGATCGTCACGCACCCTTTCCTGAGAAGGTAAGCTTGCGCTTCTGCTGGCCCTGTGCGTCGAAGTTCTCCGGCCGCAGCCAGGCCTCGTAGCCGGCCCGCACGTGCGAGTGCCAATCCCCGTCTGTCATGGCGAACCAGGCTGTGTCGCGGTTCTGGCCCTTCTGAACCATGTGTTGGCGGAACACGCCTTCCGGGGTGAAGCCGAAGCGTCGGGCGGCGCGCTTCGAGGGCTCGTTTAGGCTGTTGCACTTCCACTCGAACCGCCGGTAACGCAGCGTATCGAATGCGTAGGCGGCAAACAGGTACAACGCCTCCGTCGAAACGCGGGTGCGCGCGATCGCCGGCCCCCACAGGATATGTCCGATCTCGATCACGCCATGGGTCGGGTCAATCCGCATCAAGGATTGCCGCCCCTCGGCCCGGCCCGTGGCGCGGTCGATCACGGCGAAGAAGAGTGGGTCCTCCGAGGCTGCCGCCTTCTCGATCCAAGGCGCGAAGTCGGCCTTGCCGGCCGGCGCGTCCTCGAACAGGTAGCGGAAGCGATCGTCCGCGCCGGGTTGCCGGGCGGAGGCGAACAGGTCTGCATCGTGCCGCGCCGTGTCAAGCGGCTCCAAGCGCGCGTAGCGGCCGTCCAGGGCAATACGCTCCGGGCGCGGGACGCCCTTCCAATTGGACAGGTCCATGGCTTATGCGGCCACCCGCGGCCCTGGACCATTAACGGCGACGACGCTCTCCCCCTCGCCAAGGCGGACGAACACGTAGTCGCATCGCCCGTCATCCAGGATCTGCACGCGGTGGATCACGCCCTTACCAAAAAACCCGAAGGCGCCTGCCTTCATCTCGGTCGAGGTGCTGCCATCCGCCCCGCTGTCGATTCGGCAGCGACCGGAGATCAAGTACATGATGCTGTCGTAGTCGGCATGGTGGTGCCACTCGCCGGGTTCGTCGCGCGCCGTGATGTCGCAGTAACCGACCCAGATGCCATCGGCGGCATAGGCCTTCTCACGGACCTGGCCGCGGGTGACGGGCCCCGGCTCGCGCTGATCCGGGCGCACGAAGACGAGATGGTCGGGGAACAGCGAGTGGGTCATGGAAGCCTCATAGTGTTGATGCTAAGCGCCGCTTCCGCGCAGCGCGGCCACGCTGTAGCCTGGATGCATGACGACAGGCGGACATACTTTGTCGCCAATCGGACAGGTGCCGATTGCAGCGGTCGAAACGGCCAAGCGCCCGCTTGTCGGTCTCAGCCGCGACTATCCCGCGGGTTTCGCTGCAGCGCTGCACGCGCACCCACGGGCGCAACTGCTCTACGCGGTGTCCGGCGTCATGCGCATCGAAACGCCGATTGCTGCCTTTATGGTGCCGCCCAGCATGGCGTTGTTCCTGACTGCCCACGCGCCGCACTGCATCCACATGGATGGCCCTGTGGCCATGCGTGCGCTGTTCCTGCGCGAGGATGCAGCCGCCCGGGCGCGGGCGGGGACGGATGTGATTGCCGTGTCGCCGTTGCTACGCGAGGTGGTTCTGGCTGCATGCGCCGAGCCGCTGCACTGGGACCGGCACGGCCGCGGCCGCTGGCTTACGGAGCTAGCGCTGGACGAGATCGCCCGAGCCACCGCCCTGCCGCTCGGGCTGCCGACGCCGCGTGACCCGCGGCTGCTGCGCGCAGTCGAAGCCTTGCGCGCCAACCCGGCCGACCCGCGGCGCTTGGAGGATCTGGCCGACCTTGTAGGCGCGTCCAGCCGGACGCTGGCTCGGCTGTTCCGGGCCGAAACGGGCCTTAGCTTCCGCCAATGGCGGCAGCAGGCGCGTATGGCCGAGGCGATGGGTGCCCTGTCCACCGGGGCCAGCCCGGCTCGTGCCGCAGCGCAGGCGGGTTTCGCCGGGCAAGCTGCATTCGGCGCCGCCTTCCGCAACAGCTTCGGCATGACGCCTGGCCAGGCGCGGCTGGTCGCGAGGACGCGCCAAATTTCGGCTGTCTCCTAAACGATTTAAAAGTTTCTGCATTGCGTAGCCAATGCAGAAACTTGGTTGGACTGAACCCGGTGGTGGCTGATTGTCTGAGTGAGACCTATTGTCCTGCTTCTAAAGTCCTGTGGATTCTATTCGTTCTCATGCTGAAGCGTTGGATGGCGGCCAGGATGTCGTCAGCGGATTTGGTCCAGCGAAATGGCTTTGGGTCGGCATTATGGGCGTCGATGAAGGCGCGGATGTCGGCTTCGAGTTGCTGGGTCGAGCGGT
>CAXTJW010000104.1:0-10288 GCA_964244305.1 uncultured Acetobacteraceae bacterium | reverse complement strand
GCCTACGGCACCCCCGACGAGCTGAAGGCGCTGATCGACGAGGCGCACGGCATGGGCCTGATGGTTATGCTCGACGTCGTCTACAACCATTTCGGCCCCGACGGCGCCTATCTGCACGCCTACGCGAAGCCGTTCTTCCGCGAGGACATCTCGACCCCATGGGGCGCTGCCATCGACTTCCGCCGCCCGGAGGTGTGCGAGTACTTTATCCAGAATGCGCTGTATTGGCTGATGGAATACCGCTTCGACGGGCTGCGCTTCGATGCGGTGCACGCGATTTCGGAGGAGAGCTTCCTGCGCGACCTCGCCCACACGATCCGCGCCGGGGTCGAGCCGGGCCGCCATGTTCACCTGGTCTTGGAACACGAGAACAACCGCGCCGCACTTTTGCGCACCGGTCCCGACGCTGAGGGTTTCGATGCGCAGTGGGCGGACGATTTCCATCATTGCATGCACGTGTTGCTGACCGGGGAGAGCGAGGGCTACTACGAGGATTTCCAGGACGCGACGGCGCTGCTGGCCGACTGCATGACGAGCGGCTTCGCCTACCAGGGCCAGATGTCGCCGCATCTCGGCCGTCCGCGCGGCGAGCCGAGCGGGCACCTGCCGACGACCGCATTCGTGGTATGCCTGCAGAACCACGACCAGATCGGCAACCGCGCCATGGGCGAGCGGCTGACGACGCTCGCGGACCCGCAGGCGCTCCGCGCTGCGATGGCGCTGCTGCTGCTCAGTCCGTTCGTGCCGATGCTGTTCATGGGCGAGGAGTATGCCGCCCGCAACCCGTTCCTGTTCTTCACCAGCCATAACGAGGATCTCGCCAAGCTGATCCGCGAGGGCCGTCGCTCCGAGTTCAAGCATTTCGCGGCGTTCCAGGACGAGGAGCGGCGCAAGGCGATCCCCGACCCGAACGCGCCCTCGACCTTCGACGTTTCGGTCGTCGACCAGGCCGACCCTGCCATGTTCACCTTCGTGCAGGATCTGCTGGCGCTGCGGGCGAGGCACATCGTGCCGGGCATACCAGGCTGCCGCAGCCTGGATGTGGACGTACTGGCGCCGGGCGCGCTGCGGGCGGAGTGGCGGCTCGGCAACGGGCGGCTGCTGGCGATCACGCTGAACCTCGGCCGTGCGGCGGCGTCCGCCAGTGCGGCTGAGGGCGGCGTCGTGTTCGCGCATCCCGCGGGCACCGGTTTGGCCGCCATGCCGCCGGGCAGCATCGTCGTGCAAGTGACGGAAGCATGAGCGACGGGCCGCTCATCCGATTGGCGGAGGCGGCAGGGATCTCACCGCGGTGGAAGGACTTCCACGGCGAGTGGCACGACGTTGCCGCAGACACGCTGCGCGCGGTGTTGGCAGCGCTCGGCCTGCCAGCCGCGACCGACTCGGAGGTGGAAAACAGCCTTGCGGGTTTCACCGGCGCGGCCTCGACCCTGCCGCCGCTGATGACGGCGCAGGTTGGCGAGCCCATTCCGCTCACGGCCGCTCCAGACCGCTATCGGCTGACCCTGGAGGATGGCACGGTCCGGGAGGGCATGGCTGGGGAACGCGACAGCTGCGCCCTGCTGCCGCCGATCGAGACGCCCGGCTATCATCGCCTGTCGATCGGCGGGCATGAGACGACGCTGGCGGTCGCGCCGCGCCGCTGCTTCACCATCGAGGACGCGGTTCCCGGTGGCCGGCCCTGGGTATTGGCCGTGCAGCTCTATGCGCTGCGCCGGCCCGGCGATGCTGGCCTGGGGGACTTCGCCGCCCTGCAGGACCTGATCGGGCCAGCCGCCGCACTCGGCGCAGCCGGCATCGCCATCAGCCCGGTGCATGCGCAGTTCGCCGCCGATCCCGACCGTTTCAGCCCGTATTCGCCATCAAGCCGCATGTTGCTCAACGTGCTGCACACCGCGGTCGACGTGCCCACCGACGCCGAGACGCAGCGGCTCGAAGCCGCCGACCTCATCGACTGGCCGGCTGCGGGGCGCAAGCGTCTGGCCGCGCTGCGCGCCATGTTCGAAGCCGCCACCCCGGCGTCACTGGCCGAGCTCGAAGCCTATCGCATCGAGCAGGGCGATACCCTGGAGACGCACGCCCGGTTCGAGGCGCTGCACGCCCATCTGTTCGGCGCCGACCGGGGCCTCTGGCACTGGCGCACCTGGCCGAAGCAGTATCGCGACCCGCATGACCCGGCCGTCGCCGAATTCGCCAGGGACCATGCGTCCGAGGTCGCCTTCCACGCCTTCATGCAATGGCAGGCCGACCGCAGCCTGTCCGCCGCGCAGCACGCAGCGCAAGCCGCTGGCATGTCGATCGGCCTGATCGCGGACCTCGCAGTCGGCGCCGACTCCGGCGGCAGCCACTGCTGGAGCCGCCAAGCGGAGACGCTGATCGGCCTGTCCGTCGGCGCGCCGCCGGATCTGCTGAGCCCCGATGGGCAGAACTGGGGTCTCGCGGCCTTCTCGCCCCGCGGCCTCGCGCTGAATGGGTTCGGCGCCTATCTGGAGATGCTGCGGAGCGCCATGCGCCATGCTGGCGGCGTCCGCATCGATCATGCGCTCGGCCTCGCCCGCCTCTGGGTGGTGCCGGATGGTGCTTCGGCGCGCGACGGCGCCTACATCGCGTTCCCGATCGACGACATGCTCCGGCTGATTGCGCTGGAGTCGCACCGGCACCGCGCGATCGTGCTGGCCGAGGACCTCGGCACCATCCCGGACGGTTTCCAGGAACGGCTGGAGGCCGCTGCGATGCTCGGCATGCGGGTCCTATGGTTCGAGCGGGACAACGACCGCTTCACCTCGCCCCGCGATTGGACCCCGGGCGCGGTCGCGATGACGAGCACGCATGACCTGCCGACGATGGCGGGCTGGTGGTGCGGCCGCGACCTCGAATGGCGCGGGAAGGTCGGCGCGCTGGGCGACGATGCAAACCAGCGGCACGAGGCGGAACAGCGGGTCCGCGACCGCGCCGCGCTGTGGGATACGATGCGCGACAGCGGCGCTGGGAATAATGGCCAGCCCGACCCAAGCCAGGCCGGCCGAATCGCCGATGCCGCCATGCGCCATATCGGCGGCGCAGCCTGCAAGCTGGTGGTCGTGCCGATCGAGGACGCCCTTGCCTTGCCGGAGCAGCCCAACCTGCCCGGCACGCTCGACCAACATCCGAATTGGCGCCGCCGCCTGCCCGGCCCGGCGAGCACCCTGCTCGACACCCCAGCCGTGGCAGCCCGGCTCACCAGCCTCGCCAACGCCAGGAAGCAACCTAGAAAGCCACAATGAAACGCCTCTCCTCGACCGCCCGCCTGCAATTCCACCGCGAGTTCACCCTCGATCATGCGACGGCACTGGTGCCGTATTACTCGAAGCTCGGCATCAGCCATTTGTATGCGTCCCCGCTGCTGACGGCACGCGCCGGGTCGACGCATGGCTATGACATCGTCGACCACAACACGATCAACCCCGAACTTGGCGGCGAGGACGCGCTGCGGCGGCTGGTGGCGGAGTTGCGGGCGCACGAGATGGGCCTGATCCTCGACATCGTGCCGAACCACATGGGCGTGGGCGGCAATGACAATGCGTGGTGGCTGGACGTGCTGGAGTGGGGCCGCGCCAGCCCGTACGCCGAGTTCTTCGACATCGACTGGGACCCGCCCGACACCACGTTGCGCGGCCGTATGCTGGCGCCGTTCCTCGGCAGCTCGTACGGCGAGTGCCTAGAACGCGGCGAGCTGGTGCTGCGGTTCGACGAGCACGACGGCCGCTTGTTCGTCGGCTACCACGACCACCGCTTTCCCATCAGCCCGCGCGACTATGCGGCGGTGCTGCTGACCGAGGGCGGCGCGCTGGAGCCCGCCGCCCGCGAGTTCGCGGATATCGGCGCCGGCGGCAAGGAGGCAACGCGCCACCAGGCGGAAAAAGCGCGCGAAGAGCTGCTGCAGCCGGTCTACCGTTCCGGGATCGAGGATTGCCTGCGTTCCTACGCGACCAATACGCCGGCCGGGTTGGAGCGCCTGCACCGCCTGCTGGAGCGGCAGCACTACCGCCTCGCCTGGTGGCGCGCGGCGGCGGACGAGATCAACTGGCGCCGGTTCTTCGACGTAAACGGCCTCGCCGGCGTCCGCGCCGAAATCCCCGACGTGTTCGAGGCGACGCACCGGACCGTGTTCCGGCTGTACTCCGAGGGGCTGATCGACGGCGTGCGCATCGACCACGTCGACGGCCTCGCCAGCCCGCGCGATTACTGCCGTAAGCTGCGCCGCCGGCTGCAGACAGCCGCGCTGTCCCGCCCGCCCGACCTGGAGGACGGCCCATCCGTGCTCTGGATCGAGAAAATCCTGGCGCCGCACGAACGCCTCGCGTCGGACTGGCTGACCGACGGCACCACCGGTTACGATTTCATGAACGACGCCGCCGCCGTCCTACATGACCCGGCCGGCGAGGAGCCGCTGACCAAGCTGTGGACCGGCATGACCGGGCGGCCCGGCAAGTTCGACGACGAGGCGATGCCGGCCCGCCGTCAAATCCTGCGCGAAAGCCTGAGCAGCGAGCTGTTCGTCACGGCGTCGGCCCTGCACCGGGTGGCCCGCCGCAACCTGGCGACGCGGGATTACACCCTGACCGCCATACGCAACACGCTCACGGAATTGCTGGTGCATTTCCACGTGTATCGCATCTACGCTGGCCCTGCCGGCATCACGCCGGTCGACCAGCGGGTGATGGACTGGGCGATGGCCGGGGCGCGCCGGACCGTGCGCGCCGCCGACCGGCCGCTGTTGGAGCTGGTGGGCCAATGGCTGTCCGGCACCGGGCTGCGCAACGTGCCGGCGGGAACGCAGCGGCAGGAGTGGCTGCGCGCGATGGTGAAGTTCCAGCAGCTCTCGGCGCCGACTGCGGCGAAGTCGGTCGAGGACACGACGTTCTATCGCTACGGCCGGCTGCTGTCCCGCAACGAGGTCGGCACCGAGCCGTCGCAGTGGTGCCTGAGCCCTGCCGCATTCCACGCTGCCGGCAAGGAACGGCAGAAGCGCTTCCCGTTAGCACTGCTTGCCACGGCAACGCATGACCACAAGCGCGGCGAGGACACCCGCGCCCGGCTCGCCGTGCTGAGTGAAATCCCCGGTGAGTGGGATGCGGCGCTGCAGCGCTGGACCCGGCTCAACGCCAGCGTCAGGCGCGATCTGGACGGCCCGGCCCCGGATGCCGCCGACGAGATCATGCTGTATCAGACGCTGGTGGCGGCCTGGCCGCTCGACCTGCAGCCTTCGGATATCGAGGGCCTGGCCGCCTTCGAGACGCGGGTGGCCGGCTGGCTCGAAAAGGCGTTGCGGGAGGCCAAGCGCCATACTGGCTGGGCGGCGCCCGACGCCGAGTACGAGGGCGCCTGCCGCAATTTCCTGGCAAGCCTGCTGGATGCGAGCCGCAGTGCCGACATGGTCGGGGAGCTTTGCCGTTTCGCCAACCGGATCGCCCCGGCCGGTGCGGTCAACAGCCTGACGCAGACGCTGCTGCGGCTGACGAGCCCTGGCATTCCCGACCTGTATCAGGGAACCGAGTTTTGGGATTTCAGCCTGGTCGACCCGGACAACCGCCGTCCGGTCGATTTCCCGGCGCGCGAGGCGGCGCTGGAGGCGGCAGTCGAGCCGGCCGTATTACTGGAGGAGTGGCAGGACGGCCGAGTGAAGCAGTCGATCATCCATCGCGCATTGGCATTGCGCGCCCGCTCGCCCGGGCTGTTCACCGTCGGCAGCTACGTCCCGCTTCGCGTCGAGGGCGAGTTCGCCGATCATGCATTGGCGTTCGCGCGCGTGCACGAGGGGCACGCGGCGATCGTGGTCGCGACCCGGTTGTCCTTGGGGGTCGATCCGTCGCTAGATGTCCCACTCGTGAGTGTGACGAATTGGAAAGACACTGCTATCGTGCCGCCACGGAGCTTGGTTGACCGAAGGATTGTCCACATTCTTGATAAAGAAGGCGATGACATGAGCACGACGCGCATTCCTCTGGCGAGGGCTCTCGCCCGCTTGCCGGTAGCGTTGATGGAGCTGATGTGAACCGCCTCGTTGTCATAAGCAATCGCGTGCCGGCTCCGGCTGCCGCCGGGGCGCAGGCTGGCGGCCTTGCAGTGGCGCTTGAGGCGCTGATGGAGCGTCGCGGCGGCGTGTGGTTCGGCTGGAGCGGCAACATCTCGGAGGACCCGGGCCCGGTCCGCATCGCCGAGTCGAGTCGAGTGCGCTACGCGACGGTCGACCTCACCCAGGAGGAGCACGACCGCTACTACAACGAGTTCTCCAACAGCACGCTCTGGCCGTTGCTGCACTCGATGCCCGAGCTGATGACGTTCGACCGCCGCAACGCCCAGGTTTACCGGCAGGTCAATGACCGGCTGGCCGATGCGTTGGTTCCGATGCTGCGGGCGGACGACCTGATCTGGATCCATGACTACCATCTGCTGTGCATGCCGAACGCGCTGCGGTCGCGCGGCGTGCTGGCGCCGATCGGCTTCTTCCTGCATATCCCGTTCCCCTCTGCCGATATGCTCGCGAGCGTGCCCGAAGCCGGCGCGATGGTGCGCGACCTGCTGGCGGCCGACCTGCTCGGCTTCCAGACCGCGAACGACGTCGAGAACTTCACCGAGGTCGCCTGCCGCATCGGCGAGGCGCAGCGCTTGTCCGGCGGTTGGCTCGCCATAGGCGCCCGGCGGGTACGCCTTGGCGTGTTCCCGGTCGAGATCGAGGCGCAGGAGTTCGCCGCCATCGCGGAGGACGCGTGGCGGGCAGCGCCGACCGAACGGTTGCGCCGGAGCCTTTCGGTGCAGCGCCTGATCCTTGGCGTCGACCGCATGGACCCGACCAAGGGCTTGCTGCAGCGCATGGCCGGATATCGGAGGCTGCTGGAAACCCGACCCGACTGGCATCGCCGGGTGACGTTCCTGCAGATCGCCGCCGAGTCGCGGAAGGACGTCGTGGCCTACCGCGACCTACGCGCGGCGATCGAGCGCGAGGCTGGCACCATCAATAGCCAGTTCAGCGAACCCGATTGGACGCCGATCCGCTTGGTTGCCCGCGCCGGGGCACGCAGCACGGTCGCAGGCTACATGCGTGAGGCGCGGGTCGGCCTGGTTACCCCGTTGCGGGATGGCATGAACCTGGTGGCGAAGGAGTTCATCGCCGCGCAGGATCCGCAGGATCCGGGCGTGCTCATCCTGTCCCGCTTCGCCGGCGCGGCCCGGCAGCTCGGCTCCGCGCTGATCGTCAACCCGCACGATGCGGACGAGGTCGCGGACGCACTCGACACAGCGCTGAACATGAGCCTACGGGATCGCCAGGCGCGCTGGCAGGAAAGCTGGGACGCGATCAAGGGCACTTCCGCGCTGGCCTGGGGCCGCTCCTTCGTTGCCGCGTTGTTGCGGGCGGCATCGGCTACACCCGTCGGCAGTCGCGGCTCGAACGCTGTGCCGGGTGCCGTGGAGGACGTAAAGACGACGGCTGACCCATTGAAACTACTCAGCCATCCGCTCGGCGGGATCGGTCTGAACGACGGGACTGGCGCATTGCGGCCGCGTCGGTTGTCGTAATAGTGTTCAACCGGAAACAAGTTTCCTTTTTATTTGTCTTTCGGTGCGCGTCGATAACGGTGATGCTAACGCTGTAAAGCGGGAGTTGACTGCCATGGCCGATGTGCCCTTCATGACGTCGCGACAGGTATCAGAGTCGGTGCAGGAATTGGACAGCCTTGCCGCCACGCTTGGGATGCCCGCCGCCGAACGATACAGCATCCTCGGCCTCAATCACGGCGCCTATGTTTCTTGGCAGGACGGCATCTTCGATGAGATCGCCCTGCCGGCGCCGGGACTAATCCGGCGGCTGACCTATGCGCTGCCGCTGATGCGCCGCATGGTTGCCAATACGCCGATACTTCCCTTGGGCCGCAGCCAGACCCGGCTGCGCTCCACAGTCTACTAATGGCGGGCTATGCAGCCGTGAGCACGACCCGTCCGGTCACCTTGCCGTCTTTCAGACGATGCAATGCAGTGTTCGCCTCCGCCTGCGGTATCTGCGTGATCGGCAGCGGCGTAATCCCGCCGTTTTGCGCCAGCGCCACCAACTCCCGCAACTCCTTCGGGTTGCCCACATAGCTGCCCTGTACCGTCAGCGCCCGCATCGGCATTATCGGTAGCGGCAGCGTCATCTCACCGCCAAATAGCCCCACCTGCACCAGCTTGCCGCCTTTGCGCAGGGCGGCGAACGCGAATGCAGCCGTCGCCGTGCCGTTGACCAGGTCGATGACCGCGAGCACCGGGCCGCCGCAGGCCTCGAGAATGCGGTTGGTCGTGCCCGGCGTGCTCGCGTCCACCACGGCCGTAGCACCGGCCTTCGTCGCCGATTGCAGCTTCTCCGCGTTCACGTCCACGACCACGATCGCCTTGTGGCCGAGCGCCTTCAGCACCTCGATCGCATTCAGGCCGAGGCCGCCGGCGCCCACGACGACGATCGGGTCCGCCGGCTGCATCGGCAGCACCTTGCGTATGGCGGAATAGACCGTGACGCCGGAGCAGGCGTAGGTCGCGGCGACGGCCGGGTCGAGCGTGCCGAGGTCGATCAGATGGCGCGGATGCGGCGCCACGACATGCGTGCCGTAACCGCCATTCTGAAACACGCCGAGGCTGCGGTTGGCGACGACGCACATGTTGTCCTCTTCCGCCAGGCAGCGCTCGCACGTGCCGCAGCCAAGCCAGGGGAACACGAGTTTGATGTCGCCGACCGCGACGCCGCTAGCTTCGGGCCCAAGCTTCACCACCCGGCCGATGATCTCATGCCCCATCGCCAGCGGCAGCACGACGCCGCGGTCCTTCAGCGACATCTGCTTGCCGCCGCCCATGTCGTAGTAGCCCTCCCAGATGTGCAGGTCCGAGTGGCACACCCCGCAATGCGTCACCTCGAGCAGGACCTCGGTCCCGGTCGGCTCCGGAGTCGGCAGCTCGACCTCCTTGAGGTCCGCCCCGTTCTCGACCACTGCCCATGCACGCATCGTTCGCCTCCCGAGTTTCTATCCGCGCATCCGACCCTTGGAACGCCGCCTGGTCAAGCCGTGCCGCGCGAATGGGCCGCGGCGCCGGGGTTCATGACGCGGGTGGGCGCATTATCGAGGAACGCCATGATGTTCTGCACGCACTCGCCATAGAATTGCGCGAAGGTGTCCTGCGTCCCATAGCCGAGATGCGGCGTCAGTACGGTGTTCGGCGCCGTGCGCAGCGGATGGTGCGGCGGCAGCGGTTCCTCGGCGAACACGTCGAGCGCCGCGTGGATGCGGTGTGCGTGCAGCGCTTCGAGCAGCGCCGCCTCGTCGACCAGCGGCCCGCGTGAGGTGTTGACCAGGATCGCACTGTGCTTCATGGCTGCGAGGTCCGCCGCCCCGATCATGCCGCGCGACCGCGCCGACAGGACGACGTGCAGGCTGACGATATCCGATCGTGCCAGCAAGTCCGCTTTGGTGACCAGCTGCGCCCCGGCGGCACGCGCCGTGTCCTCCGTAAGGTTCGGGCTCCAGGCCAGCAGCTTCATGCCCAACGCCCGGCCATAGCCGCCGACCCGCGCGCCGATCTTGCCCAGGCCGATGATCCCCAAGGTGCGCCCGTCCAGCACCGGGCCGACGCCCACGCCGTCCTGGAACCGCCCGGCCCGGATCGCCGCGTCGCCCGCGGGGATGAACCGCGCCGCCGCCAGCAGCAGGCCCAAGGTGAGCTCCGCCGTGGCGATCGAGGAGCGCTCGCCGCCGGTGTTGCAGACCAGCACGCCAGCCGCGGTGCAGGCGTCCAGCGCGAGACTCTGCGACCGCCCGCCAGTCAGCGCGATCATGCGCAGCCGGGGCAGCCGGGCGATCAGGCTGGCGCTCAGCTCCGTGCGCTCCCGCATCGGCACCAGGATATCGAACTCCGCCAATAACGCTGCGGCGATGTCCTCACTGGCGAACGGCTCGGCGAACACCGCGACCTCCGCCCGGGCCTCGACCGCGGACCAGTCGGCGCTGGTGCGTGCGACGCGCTGCCAATCGTCCATCACCGCGATGCGCATCGTCTTCTCCGTTTTCGCAGTTCAGCGGCGGCGCGGGTCCATCGCGTCCCGCAATCCGTCGCCCACCAGGTTGAAGGCCAGCACGGCCAGGAAGATCGCAGCGCCCGGGAACACCGCGAGCCACGGCGCCTGGGTCAGGAAGCGCTGCGCCGAATTCAGCATGCTGCCCCAGCTCGGCGCCGGCGGCTGCTGGCCGAGGCCCAGGAACGATAGGCTGGCCTCGGCGATGATGGC